>CANJAW010000205.1:0-5401 GCA_947472215.1 Chitinophagaceae bacterium | reverse complement strand
GCCTTATAACTATGTTGAGGATTTTGCTGCGTGGATACATTTAATGCGCCGGAAACCGGATCTCCAAAATTCCATAACCAATTAACAATTGAGCCCGATGCGATAGAACTAGTATCCCTAAATTCTGCATAGGTGTCACTTAAACAAACCTCAGGCACAACAAAACCTGGCATTGGTTGCGGATTGATTACTACAGATTTAGTTTTAACTGAGCTCACACAACCTTTATCTGTAGACACTATCAATGAAACTAAATAGTTACCTGCCCCAGAAAAACTATGGGAAGTGTTTTGTAAAATAGACAAATTGGAAGTCCCCGATGACAAATCACCAAAATCCCACTGCCAGCCAGTTAAACTCCCAGCATTGGCCAAAGAAGCATCTGTAAAACTGATAACTTTTGTTTCACAAGAAGGTAAGGACATATTCAAATTTCCAGTTGGCAATGGATTAACTACAATTGATTGAGTTATGGTATCGCTCTTACAACCCTTATCCGTAACAATCCAATGTTTGATATTTTTAGTGCCCGAAGTGGCATATAGATATGTTGGATGTTGAATAGTTATTTTTGGAGAACCATCACCAAAATCCCAATTCCAATTGGCAATTGCATTGCCATTTCCATTACTAGTGCTGGTAAAAACACTTGTATCCTTCAAACAATTTTCAGCATTTACCGTAAAATTTGCCAATACGGGCAGATATACATTGCTGATCACCTGGGTACTGTCATGAACGCAGCCTGCAGCACTGGTAGTAGTTAGATGAATACTAAATGGCCCAGTAGAATTATAATAGTGAGCAGGGTTTTTTATAGTAGATTCATTGTTTATACCACTAGCCGCATCGCCAAAAGTCCACCAATATCGTAAGGTAGACTCATTGCCATCTGCAAGTGAACTTGCATTAGTAAAACGTGCAGAGTCTGCCGGCAAACAAATACCACCGGGCAATATAAAACCTGCGATAGGAATGGGATGAACGATAATATTTTTACTCTTGATAGCAGTTTTGCAACCTGTATTGGTTTCAACTTTCAAAGAAGCGGTTTTACTTCCCCAAGGGGAATAACTATGGGATCGATTGGCTTTACTGAGTACCGTATCTTTTACCCCATCGCCATAATCCCAATACCATTTTACAATATTGCCCACCACATTGGAACTGGAATCCGAAAACACAATCGTTTTACCGGCGCAAATGGTATCCGAAATACCAAATACAACCTGGGGGACAGTACTAATAGCGACTAAAATAGTAGTATCTGCAAGGCAGCCGATATCACTAATGGACGTTAACTTAACAGGATAGGAACCAGTTGCTGCACTAGAATATTTTTTAACAGGATCCTTCACATTAGCTAAAGTATTATCACCAAAATCCCAATTCCATTTTACTGTTGCCCTACCATTACCATTGGTAGCATCAAAAAACTTTATATCATCTGTAACACATCCACTATTTGTAATGGTAAAATTTGCTTTAGGAGAATCATAAACAATTACATCATAATTTATTTCTTGTAATCCACTGCAGCCATCAGCTGTAGGATTATTCACGGTTACCTTTATTGGGACTGTTCCCTTTGCAGTAAAAGTATACTGACCAGGTAATTTGAAAACGTTTAAGGTACGACCATCCTTAACAAAAACACTATCTGGAACAGGTGCATTATTGGTAATATTAGCGTTGGGGCTAATTCCAGCATTGTTGGCAAAATCCCAAATCAAACTTAACGGCAAGTAAGGTAGGGTGATAGATAAATTTAGCGGTGTGCCTTTACAGGTAGCTGGAAAATTAACAGAGGCATATTGATTTTGAAGGGTAACATATTGGTAAAGATCTTTCACATTGGTACCTGCATTATACCCATATGATTCTACCGACCCAAACCCATATGCAATGCACATAAAACCACTATCAGAAATAATCCGATGATAAGGATTGCTATTGGTGGAAGTGGTAACATCTTCCTGTAAATAAGAATAACCGGTAGTACCAATGGCAATGGGTACTGACAGCGGTGCTGCATTGTCAATTTTTAATGAACTAAGGGTAGAGGTCTTGAAAATAATATTTAAATAATGATTGTCTATTTGAGTATTAGGCGGAGTCAAATCCTTTCTTGCTGACATCACCGTTATATCACTTAAAGTTTGCTCAATGGAATTGAGTATAATCATTTCAGGATCACTGGGTACATTATCACAGTTTTGGGCGGTTATATATTGAAGTACACAAATTGGTTTATTGGAACTGATAACCTGGGGTTTATTATTTCCTGAAGTGCTTATTTCATAAAACCGACTGCTAAGGATGGATGAAAGGGCTAATGCCACCCCATTAACGAAAACCTGCTCAGATGGATCCTGCACAAATATTCTAAAAATATCGTAGGATTTATTTTTAAAAGGAGCGGTATAATAAATCTTACCCCAGGATGAAAAAGGAAACATCTGCTGATATAAATTATCTCCCGAACTAGCATTCGAACAGCCCATGGCCGTCCAGCTAGATCCTGAAAAAACAGCAATCGGCTTACAAGGTGCTATAGCGGAGGCTACTGATTTAATATAAGAACCTGAAAGATCATTGGCACTTTGATATTGATATACATCTCCTTTGTTAAGTACTACCTGAAAGGATATATTGGCAACTCGCTTATTTCCTACATCCGCCTTGGTAGGTATTATTTCCACCGTTGTATTGTCCTCTGTTGCCAATACAGCAAATTCAGAATACTTACTAGATCCAGGACTTAATGTTTGGTAACTAGCAGCATAATATTCTCTACCCAATACAGTGGTTGGGATTACCAGGGTAGAACCAGACCTTGCTGCATTTAAAATATGGGCATACACAGCAACGGCACGGTCGCTAGTAATATGAATACCTTTTTTTATCCCAACACCTTCAGTTTGAGAGTTATAAGCCAGTGTATTACTAGGCGTTGTTGAACTGGTAAGCTGGATGGTCGTTACTTTATTTGCCAAGGCAACTACTGGTAGCGTAGAAACTCCATTTACTTCCACAGTTACGGTCGCATCTTGATCAGCAGTAATATACAAGGCCATCCTTGATGTAGTTCCATCAATATGCCCCGTATAAGCCACCCAAAAATCCTTCCCCTTATTACTAAAATCTTGTGAAAATCCGGCAAATGAAGCGTACAAGATAGGAAGCACCAACAACCATTTTTTCATAAGAATCAGATAATTTAAACAAATGTAAGCCCAAATTGAATGCCTTTTTAAGCAATTTACAATCAAAAAGGACCGAAAATACACAGCAACTAAGACTAATTATTCTGACAAAAGTTTAAAGAAGCCGTCAACTATATCAAAAACAGTAGTTTACCGCAATCTTTTTTATCTAACCAATCGGTTAATCAACTGCAGATGTTGTGGAAATTGCTTGGACAAAACAGCCTTTTCAGCCAATTCAAAATCAATAAAGTCAAACCCCGGCGCCACAGTGCAACCTACAAATGAAAAAGCAGCGCCATCAACTGGTTCAGATGCAAACCAGCAAGATGCAGGAACGATGGCCTGAAACCGCTCCCCTTTCATCGGATTATTTCCAAGTTGAATGATTTCCAGCTTACCAGCTGGCTTCAAGACATAAATCAGCAAACCTGAACCTGCATAAAAATGCCAACACTCGTCACTTTTTATTCTGTGAAAAGCAGAAAAATCACCCTTTTCCAACAAAAAATAAATGGCAGTGCTTACACATTTTTCTTCTGAAAATCGCTCAGGAAGAGCATTTTCGGATATCTTTTCCGATGACCGATAATTTTCTTTAAAATACCCTCCTTCCGGATGGGGCAAAAGGGCGTAGTGCTCCACTAGTTTTTTTGCTGTAACGTGTTGATCCATATAATTTTAAAATTTTGAGTCTGTCAATTAAGGAATTCAGCCCTCCGTTCTTAAAACATAAGGATGAAATTCAGATGGATAAAAAAAAGTTGCTGACCTGCAAAGCAAATAAGTTGATTTAAAAGCTGGACCGCTCAAATGCATACTTATATTCACACCAAAATTTATCCAAAGCAATCAAACGCTCCTTAAAAAAAGAAATCATCTTCGGCCAATCATTTTTATTAATTACCTGCACGTTTTGAATCGAAGTATATATTTCACTAATCACCTTTCCATATGGGTCAGTACCCAACTCGGTCCAATGCCATTGCTCCGCTACCACTTGATGAAATATATTTTTAAACTGTAGTAGTTTATCAAAATATAGTTGTTGCAATTCGGTATCCCTATGGGAAAGGGTAATGGAAATTTTTGCAGTATCATTTTCAGCTGTCAGCATAAAACGGATATCCTTCTCCCCTGTTTTATAATTTACCCAGTTTATTTTTTCACCTTCCGCTGAAGGAATCGGTGCTAGGTATTGGCCAAAAGATGTCCAGAACTGTTGGGTTAAAAAAGATACTTCTTGCCTTGAATACATAGCGCAAAATTAATGGATTAAGCTATTCTATTGAATCGCTTTCCAAAATACAGCAGGCCCTTACTACAATTTACTAGCTTTGCATCCTTATGACCCTTAGAAAGGAAGCTTTTACGACCTGGAAATTATCTGCCCCCATCATTTTAGGAGAGATTACTCAAATGGCCCTAGGCATTATTGATAGCATTATGGTAGGGAAAATTAGCTACCAGCAATTGGCAGCTGCTGCACTGGTAAATAGTGTATTGAACATACCATTTGTACTTGGTTTTGGAATGACCATGTCAGTTTCTCAAACGATATCCATGGCCAATGGCCGAAGAGATAGTTTGAAAGTATCTCATTACCTATACAATGGATTTTGGCTGTGTACCATTGCTGCTATATTGATTGCGGTAGGCTTGCAATTCAGTAAAAATATTTTATTTCATCTGGGGCAGGATATAGAAGTAGCCAGCTTAGGAGCTCCTTACCTGCAGATTATGGGCTGGTCCATCATTCCCATGATGATGTTTATCAGTTTAAAACAATTTGCAGATGGATTGGAACGAACCAGGACAGCCATGTTGCTTTCCATTGCAGCTTTACCCATTAATATATTCATCAATTGGTTGTTAGTTTACGGCAATGGTGGATTTCCAAGGCTTGAATTAACCGGCGCTGGGTATGGAACATTGATAACAAGAATTTTAATTTTATTGATATTCATGGTGGTGTTATTTGTTCACCCTTTTTTTAGCAGATATATGGCTGTTCGAAAAAAACAATGGACCCTTCAGCTCCACACCATCAAAGAGTTATTAAAGATTGGTATTCCCAGCAGTCTACAGGCTACTATGGAATCTGGCGCATTTGCCGTGTCTAGTATCATCATTGGCACATTGGGAGCTGTTCAACTGGCAGCCCATCAAATAGCCATTAGCTGCGCATCCATTGC
>CANJAW010000204.1:0-5402 GCA_947472215.1 Chitinophagaceae bacterium | reverse complement strand
TCCCTACCTCCTGGGCAATAGCAGGTATTACTGATGTTAAGCAGTGTAAACTTTTTTTAAAGCAAATTCAATTGTTAGTGCTTACAGACGATAAGGAGCAGTTGGCAAAGGCAATCCGTTATCCACTCGGAAGATCAATTAAAACGGAGAAAAATTTCATTGATCAGTACGACCAACTATTTACCAAAGAGGTTAAATTATCCATCGCAAATATTAATTTCAGTCAAATCTTTAGAAATATAAAGGGAGTTTCAACAGAAAGAGGCTTGGTTTGGTTTTGTCAAGATGGAAATGAGTATAAAATTATTGCAATCAATCAATAGATAATTAGGATAAATGATCCTGATCCATCCGTGAAAAGTCCGATCAATTAAGTTGTTATCATCAAGTATAAACTAATTATATGCAGTACGGAGATTTTTATTACCCAATGCCGGTCAATGAACCTGTATTGAATTATGCACCAGGAAGCAAGGAAAAACTGGAGTTGAAAAAAGTATTAAAAAAGTTAAAAACGGAGAAAGTTGATGTCCCGATGTACATCGGGAGCGAAGAGGTGAGAACGGGTAACAAAAAAGCAATGCATCCTCCCCATGAGCATGGTCATTTGCTAGGAAATTATCATGAGGGAAATACGGGTCATGTTAAGGCTGCTATTGCTGCTGCATTGAAAGCAAAAGAAAAATGGGCTGGATTGAATTGGGAAAACAGAGCCAATATATTTTTAAAGGCTGCTGATTTGCTGGCTAACAAGTACCGTCCTTATATTGTTGGAACTACGATGCTTGGGCAAAGTAAAAATGTTTTTCAAGCAGAAATTGACGCAGCCTGCGAATTGATCGATTTTTTACGATTCAATGTTCATTATCTCAGTGAAATTTATCGTGAACAGCCTTTCAGTGGAGCAGGGGTGAATAACCGGCTAGAATACCGGCCGCTAGAAGGATTTGTATTGGCCATCACTCCCTTTAATTTTACTGCTATTGGCGGCAACTTGCCTACCAGTGCAGCCATGTGTGGCAATGTGGTAGTATGGAAATGTGCCCATGCACAGGTTTATAGTGCTCAGTTATTCATGCGTATTTTAAAAGAAGCTGGTTTGCCCGATGGGGTTATCAATTTGGTTTATGTAGATGGTCCAATTTTGGGAGAAGTATGTTTTAATCATCCCGATTTTGGAGGGGTTCATTTTACTGGCAGTACTGGCGTGTTCAATTTTATGTGGAAAAAAATTGGTGCTAATACAGATATCTATAAATCCTATCCTCGCGTAGTGGGTGAAACAGGTGGAAAAGATTTTGTAATTGCCCATAAAACTGCCGATCCAGCTATTTTGGTAGCTGCATTGGCAAGGGGGGCATTCGAATACCAAGGACAAAAATGTTCCGCAGCCTCTAGGGCTTATATTCCTTCTAACCTTGCTGCAGAAGTTAAGAAAAAGTTGGTGGCAGAAGTAAAAACAATGAAAATGGGTACGGTGGAGGATTTTACCAATTTCATCAATGCGGTGATAGATGAAAAGAGTTTTCTAAAATTGGAAGGGTATATTAAACTGGCTAAAAAAAGGGACAGTAAGGTTAAAATACTGGTAGGAGGGAAATGTGATAAATCAAAGGGTTATTTTATTGAACCTACTATAATAGAAACTACCGATCCTCATTATGTAACGATGTGTGAGGAACTTTTTGGCCCCGTGCTTACTTTGTATGTATATGATGAAAATAAATTTGAAGAAACCTTGAAATTAGTGGATTCTACTTCCCCCTACGCCCTTACCGGAGCAGTGATTGCACAGGACCGATCTGCAGTGGAATTGGCTACCAATCGGTTAAGGTATAGCGCGGGCAACTTTTACATCAATGACAAGCCTTCTGGGGCGGTAGTGGGGCAGCAGCCTTTTGGCGGAGCTAGGGCTAGTGGAACCAATGATAAGGCAGGTAGCCTTTTAAATCTATATCGCTGGTTAAGTGCCCGAACAATCAAAGAAACCTTTTCGCCGGCAATAGATTACCGGTATCCATTTATGTTAGAGAAATGATTTGCTACTATCCGATAGTTCATTTCAA
Organism: Chitinophagaceae bacterium; assembly: GCA_947472215.1. GTDB lineage: Bacteria > Bacteroidota > Bacteroidia > Chitinophagales > Chitinophagaceae > Ferruginibacter. The sequence continues at coordinate 3,336 of CANJAW010000204.1, read as the reverse complement.
AATGCTTGACTAATTTCAATACTTTTTTATTCGAACAATAACAGATAAATTCGCTTTATAAAATTTCAATTTGAAGACAATACTTGATAAGCGTCAGTTGCAGCTAACCATTCTGCGCCTTGCTCACCAGCTGTTAGAAAATCACCTGCATTTGGATGAGGTCGTATTTATTGGTTTGCAGCCAAGAGGGGTTCAAATTAGTAAGCGAATCGTTGAAAATGTTCGTAGCCTTAGTAAGGGTGAAAAAATTCAATACGGCATTTTAGACATTACTTTTTACAGAGATGATGTTAGAAAAGAATTGCATATTGCCAACACAACTGATATTCCCTTTTCTATTGAAGGGAAAGTGGTAATATTAATCGACGATGTATTATATACTGGAAGGACCATTCGCGCTGCTCTGGATGCACTTCAGGACTTCGGCCGGCCCAAAAAAATTGAGCTATGTGTTTTGGTTGACAGGAGATTTAACCGAGAATTGCCAATTCAGCCCGATTATTGTGGAAAATCTATCGACACCTCCTATTCGCAGAAAGTTAAAGTAGAATGGGAGCAGGAAGAGGTTATTTTATATTAAAATACATATCAAAAAGTTAGGTTCGTGAAAAATTGTGCCTTTCAAAGCATAAAATTCAAACAAATCTATTAGCTTTGACCCTTAATGCAACTATCTACCAAACATTTATTGGGCATTAAAGATCTTTCTTCGGAAGATATTTCTCTTATTTTAGCTACTGCCTCACAATTCAAAGAAGTTTTACAGCGTCCTGTTAAAAAAGTACCCTCCTTACGGGATATTACCATCGTTAATTTATTTTACGAAAATAGTACCCGTACCAGAATCTCTTTCGAATTGGCCGAAAAACGCTTAAGTGCCGATACTATTAATTTTTCAGCTTCTGCATCTTCTGTATCAAAAGGGGAGACCTTGTTGGATACGGTCAATAATATTTTGAGCATGAAGGTAGATATGGTGGTAATGCGACATAGCGCAAGTGGGGCACCTCATTTTTTAGCCAAACATATTCCTGCAGCAATCGTAAATGCAGGGGATGGAATTAACGAACATCCTACACAGGCCTTGTTGGACGCCTTTTCCATACAAGAAAAAATAGGCAGTCTGGAAGGGAAAAAAGTAGTATTGATTGGTGATATTATGCATTCAAGGGTTGCTTTGAGCAATATTTACCTATTAAAGAAAATGGGCGCAGAAGTAATGGTGGCGGGCCCTCCAACCTTGATACCCACTTATATTAAGGAAGCATTACAGGTGAAGGTGGAATATAACTTACAAAAGGCATTGCAATGGTGCGATGTGGCCAATGTATTGCGCATTCAGTTAGAACGACAAAATCAGGTGCTTTTTTCATCACTTAGAGAATATAACCTTGCTTACGGGGTTAGTAAAAAATTACTGGACGGCTTGCAAAAGGAAATTGTCATTATGCATCCGGGGCCTATTAATCGGGGAGTGGAAATAGATAGTGATGTTGCAGATAGTAGCCAGTCCATCATATTGCAACAGGTTGAAAACGGTGTTGCCGTAAGGATGGCAGTATTGTATTTATTAGCAGGAAAGAAGGTAGAGTAAGCTTTAGTATTACCTTCATGATTCAAACCTAATTATAAGTCAAACTATTTATGCAACGTATCTGTTTATTTCCCGGAACCTTCGATCCTGTTACAATGGGGCATATTGATATTATTAACCGGGCAATGCCTTTGTTTGATAAATTAGTGATTGGTATCGGTAGAAATGTAAATAAAGTACCCATGTTTAGCGAAGAACAGCGCTTGAACTGGTTACTTGAAATTTATAAGGATGAGCCAAAAGTGACCGCAGTTGTTTACGATGGGTTGACTGTCAACTGCTGTAAAAGTGTGGGGGCTAATTTTATCCTGCGGGGTATCCGTTATGTTAACGACTTTGAATATGAAAAGGCAATTGCTGATATGAACCGAAGTATTGATGGTCATATTGAAACGGTTTTCTTAACCTGTTTGCCCCAATTTACTTCTGTAGCTTCTACACTAGTAAGAGATGTTTTAAAAAACGGAGGTGATGTGTCTCAGTTTTTACCTGCAGTGGTAAATCAGTCTATTTCCAACACCATCTAATCACTTTGTTTCCAGTCTATGGGTTCAATGTAGTAGCCAGATAACAATAGTTATTTTGACTAAATAGCCATAGGTTCATCAGTTTTTTTCTATAAACATAGCTACTATGTCCCTTATTGAGGCGTATGTATTTTCTAGCGGTTTAGCAATATCTTTCGTATTTATCCAATGTAGTGCTGTAATGTGTTCTTCTGTTTGTGGAACCAGTAGCTGTTCACCAGAACAGGTCATATGATACCAGTGGGTAGTTTTTATAAAATGTTTTCCGAAAGCGTTATAGGTATGGAAAGTACAGCCAATTTTATTTTTCAATTGAAGGTGGGTTACCCCTGTTTCTTCTTCAACTTCCCTAAGGGCTGTTTGTTCAAAATTTTCTCCCTTTTCTACTTTTCCTTTAGGTAGGTCCCATTTATTAAGTCGGTAAATAAATAGAATGTTTTTTTGATCATTTTGTACGATTCCTCCAGCAGCTTCAATAACCTCAAACTGTTTAAAAAATTCTTTTTTCAAATGATCCAAGTCACTATTTATCAATACTCCTGCATGGAATGCTTCCTTTTTAATTTCATGTAATAGAGACTTAATAGCAGGCCCAGACACTTCATCTATAAAAATAGCATCAGGGTGGTGCAATATTTCTTTTAGTTCATTGGTAATCTCATTACAGAGATATACCGGTTTGTCGTCAAAGTAAATTTTTATAAACATATAAAGGGTATTAATGGTTATCAATTTGGCATCAGTAGCTAGATCATTTTCCGCCAGTAAAATGGGGTAATAGCAGGAAAATCAGCAGTCCAATGCCTTTTTTTATTAATTTGCAGTATGACAAATGAAAAAGCTACGGCTGAAAAATTATTACAAATTAATGCAATTAAATTGAGTCCGCAACAACCCTTTACTTGGGCAAGTGGTTGGAAAAGTCCCATCTATTGTGATAATCGCAAAGTTTTATCCTTTCCTTTCAGCAGAGATTTTATTAAAAGTGAAATGTGTAATGTAGTATTTGAGCAATTTCCTGGGGCAGATATGTTGGCTGGGGTGGGTACTGCAGGTATTCCCTGGGGGGCAATGGTATCGGATCAGTTAAAATTGCCCTATATCTATGTTCGTCCTAAACCAAAAGAACATGGAATGGGTAACCAGATAGAAGGGTTTTATGAAAAAGCTGCAAAAGTGGTGGTAATTGAGGATTTGATATCTACAGGTAAAAGT
>CANJAW010000203.1:0-5423 GCA_947472215.1 Chitinophagaceae bacterium | reverse complement strand
TAAAAGAGGCACTCAAAACTGTTAAAGCCGGCGATGTAATTATATGGAAAGATGGAAAATACCAAGATGTAAAAATTGATTTTAGACCGTCGGCTAGCGGAACGGCACAAAATCCCATCATTTTGAGGGCTCAAACACCGGGAAAAGTTTCCTTTAGCGGAGGCTCCCAGTTACTGATTGGCGGAAATTATTTGCAGGCCGAAGGGTTTTTGTTTGAAGGCGCCTGTACACTAGACAATGGGAAAAATGTGATTGATTTTAAATCTTCCAGTTTCGCCAATCATTGCAGGGTTACCAATTGTGCAATAGTCAACTATTCACTTACAGAGGAAAGTGGAAAGGATAACTACTATGTCAATCTAGTGGGTACGTATAATGAAGTGGATCACTGCTATTTTACTGGAAAGTCAAATAAGGGTCCAACATTGGTGGTGGAATACCTTCAGGGTGTAGGGTATATTTCGGGTAGTGATGTTGCTCCGTCTACGCATCACCGTATTCACCATAATTATTTTGGTTACCGAACTTTTTCCAGCAATGGAGGAGAGCAAATGAGAATTGGAACTAGCACCACTTCTTTTTCGCATGGCTTTAATATTATCGAGTATAATTATATTGAAGATGAACGACTGGAGGCGGAGGCGATTAGTAGTAAAAGTTGGGACAATATTTACCGATTCAACACCTTTATAGCTAATGATGGCGGCATGGTTATTCGCCATGGACAGCAGTGTTTTGTATATGGAAATTACATGAATGGCAAAACGGGAAGAAATGAAAGTGCAGGCCTTCGGGTGATCAATCCCAACAATACTGTTTTCAATAACTATCTAGAAAACCTTGAGGGCGGCGACAAAGGAATGAAGGCTCCAATCACTATTATGTCGGGTTTAGAAGGTTCTGCTGTAAGCGGCTATTTTCCTGCCGACAATGCAATTGTAGCCTACAATACAATCGTACATTCTGTAGGCCCCGCCATTAAACTCGGGATTGGAAATGTCAATAAAGGAAAGGCATTGGTAGCTCCCAAGAATGTACTGCTGGTAGGCAATACCATTATCAATACTTTAGGCAAAAACCTGCATCCTATAGAGATCGTAGACAGCTTGTCAACGTATGTATTAAAAGATAACCGGTATAATAATGGAAATACTGAGTTGAAGGGTTTTTCACAATTTAATAAAGAAGAAATCATGTCGAAGGGTGGTTTTAGTTATGTTGCACAAAAAGTAGATAAAACTGTAATAGCCGCTATCAACAAAAGATTGAAAGTACAAGGCATTCAACTCACCGAAAAAGAAATTACTCATTTTGACCCTAAAAAAATAGTCGGTAAAAAAGACGTGGGGGTAAGTTGGATAAAGTAATAATTCGTACTAAAGAAGAATCAAAATTAGAAAGAATGATTGTAAGTAAGAACATAAAAAATGAAAAGCGGAATTTTGGAAATAGGTCCCTTATCCGCATGCTCATCATCGCTATTTTATTTTTTCCGGGTTTATTAGTTGCTCAAAAAAAGCCAGCAAAAAAAACAAATATCATCTATATTCTTGCCGATGACTTGGGTATCGGAGATGTAAGTTGCTATGGATCAGACAGCAACAAAACGCCGCATATCGATCAGTTGGCAAAAGGAGGGTTGCAGTTCATGCACGGCTATACGGCACCGTTATGTGGCCCATCGCGCTCAATGATTCTTACCGGTAGGTATGCTTTTCGGACGGGAGGGGTTAACCAGGATATGGTAGCTGCCATCAAGCCGGAAAATGAAATACTCATACCTGCTGTGTTAAAAACTGCAGGCTATACCACCTCATTGATTGGCAAATGGAGTCAGTTTTCCTTAACCCCAGCAGATTTTGGTTTTGATGATTATATTACTTTTCAGGGAAGTGGTGTTTATTGGAGCGCCGAAAAAAAGAAAGCAGCACTCTATAAGGAAAATGGCCAGGATAAACCATTGGGCAAAGATTATATGCCAGACCTCATGCACAATCATCTGGTAAATTTTCTTTCCACCAATAAAAACAAACCATTTTTTCTGTATTATTCAATGGTACATGTGCATGCAGTTATTCAGCCAACACCTGATAGCAAACCTGGTAGTGATTGGTATGCAGACAATACTGCCTATATGGATAAATTGGTAGGTAAACTATTGGCAACGTTGGATAGTCTGAAGTTGAGAAGCAATACTTTAATTGTTTTTATGGGAGATAACGGGACAGCTAACCAGTATGCAAATAGAAGTACCATTGGCGGAAAACAACTTTCCGGTAAAAAAGGAACCATGTTGGAATGCGGCAGTTTAGTACCTACGATTGCCAACTGGCCCGGTGTTATTGCACCCGGAAAGGTTACCAATACATTGATGGATGCGAGTGATTTATTGCCCACCTTTGCGCAGGTGGCAGGTGCATCATTGCCTACCAAAATTGTATTGGATGGGCAAAGTTTTTTACCTCAGTTACTAGGAAAAATAGGTACTCCTCGGGAATGGATTTTTATTGAATTGGGCAATAAATGGTATGTAAGAGATGCCAAATGGAAATTAACAAGAGAAGATGAATTGTTTGATATGAGCAATGCACCTTTTGAAGAAAAGCTGGTAGTCAATTACAAGGATAATCAGGAAGCAGTTGCCGCCCATGTCCGCTTAAAGGCTGCATTAGACAAACTCAATCCTGCGGGAGGAATAATAGACAATGCGGGAGGTAGTGGCCGACATGCCAGTAATGTTAACAAACAAAATAAATTGAAAAAAGAAAACAAGAATAAGAAAGAAAAAAAAGAGGAGGATGAAAATTAACTAATTGACCGATGAAAAAACACGCTGTTGGATATCTATTTTTATTATTGTTTACGTCCTGTAGCAACAAGTTGCAAAGTACGTTAACCAAGGAATTCATTCATGCCGGACCAGGCTACTCAAAGGCAGTGACGGTAAGTGCCGGTGGGGTAAAAACCATTTATGTGGCTGGTCTTACGGGCGAGGGAAATGATCTGGAAGCGCAAACACGTTCCGCTTTTGAAAATATTAAAACAGAGCTTGAATCAGCCGGAGCATCTTATAAAGACATTGTAAAGATGAACACCTACATGGTAAATTATAAGCCAGCATATATCACTCTCTTTCGAAAGGTAAGAAAAGAAATATTAGGTGAAAAGGATATGCCGGCAAGCACGATAGTGGGTGTTTCTGAACTTGCTGACATCAATAAATTGATTGAGATAGAAGCTATTGCAGTGATAAAAATTACAAAATAAGACCATTCAATGAAAATTATTATTCGGGTTACAACTTTTATTTTTTTGTTGCTGACAGCAACAGTTTTGAAGGCTACAATCGTATTACCTCGCTTGATTAGCGACGGTATTGTATTGCAACGAAATATCCAGTTGCCCATCTGGGGTTGGGCTGATGTGAACGAGCAAGTTGAAGTAACCTTGAATGGAAAAAAGTATACAACAAAAGCTGGCGCAGATAGAAAATGGAAAATATTGTTGGCACCTGAAAAAGCTGGAGGACCCTTTAGTATGACCATAACTGGCATCAACACTATTGTTATTAAAAATATATTAATAGGAGATGTATGGTTTTGTTCGGGCCAGTCGAATATGGAATATGAATTGTATAAATCAGGTGAAAAATATCCAGCTGAAATAGCCGCTTCCAGCAATGACCAAATTCGACATTTTCAGGTTAAAAGAAATATTGCTTTTAATACCTTGCCTGATATAGAATCGGAAAAAGGTTGGGAAGCAGCCAATCCCAGTAGCATACTCAACTGGACAGCTGTAGGATACTTCTTTGCAAAAAATTTATTTAACAAATATCATGTGCCAATTGGATTAATCAATTGTAGTTATGGTGGAACTCCTGCTGAAGCATGGATGAATGAAAAAACGCTTTCCGATTTCCCCGTCCCCTTTGCAAAAGCTATTGAGTATAAGGACACCAGCTTGGTAAATAGTATTTTAAAAAGAGATAAACTATTAACTGAAACCTGGACAAAAAAAATCAATGAAAATGATATTGGGTTGAAAGAAAAGTGGCAGGATGTAAATTACAATGCTGCAGATTGGAAAAAAATGGACATGCCTAATTACTGGCAAGACCAAGGCTTGAATGAGGTAGATGCAGGCATTGTTTGGTTTAAAAAGCAAATCAATATCCCTGCTGCTTATATTGGAAAAAATGCTCTCTTGAGATTGGGAAGTATAGCACAGCGGGACATTACTTATTTTAACGGAGTAAAAGTGGGGGTTAACAATTCGAAATATCCGCTGAGAAAATACGTATTAGACAGCAAGCTTTTAAAAGAGGGAATCAATACAATTACGGTTAGAATTTTGAATGAAAGCGGCAAGGCAGGATTTATAAAAGACAAGCCTTATTTGCTTGAATTAGGAGACACAGTGATAAGTCTTACTGGCGATTGGCAATACAAACTCAGTGCCATTTCAACGCCATTATTGAGGGAAGACAATACCCGATTCCAAGACCAAACGAGCTCGATGTACCATGGCATGTTGGAGCCCTTAATTGGCTGTGGTATCAAGGGAGTGATTTGGTATCAAGGCGAGTCGAATGTGAGCAGAGCAAAAGAATACCATACGGTCTTCACACGTTTAATTTCGAGCTGGCGAAATGAGTGGAAGCAAGGCGAATTCCCATTTTTGTTTGTGCAGTTGGCGAATATTAATGTACCAAAAAAAGAGCCTGCGGAAAGCAAGCTGGCTGAATTACAGGAAGCGCAGCAATTAACTCTTTCTTTGCCCAATACTGGCATGGCGGTGGCCAATGACATCGGCGAATGGAATGATGTACATCCATTGAATAAAGCCGACGTAGGCAATCGGTTGGCATTATCTGCTGCTAAAATTGCCTATGGGGAATCAGCAGTTGTTTATTCCGGACCCACCTATCAGTCTATGAAAATTGCGGGAAATAAAATTATACTTGAATTTTCAAATGTTGGCACTGGCTTGATGACAAAGGATGGGGGCGACTTGAAGTATTTCTCCATTGCAGGTACCAACAAGAAATTTGTTTGGGCAAAGGCTACGATTGCTGGCAACACTATCACGGTATGGAACGATGCCATTAGCCAACCGGTAGCAATTAGGTATGCCTGGGCTGATAATCCTGTTGGAGCAAATTTATATAACAAAGAAGGGTTGCCGGCATCTTGCTTTAGAACAGACAGGTAATCGGATATAAATCACTTACAACTTACATTCTACAACTTACACTACATATGACCAAAAAAAACGCTTTACTATTTCTTTTCTTTTTTTTACTCAGTAATCTGCTGGTAGCCCAAATAAAATTGTCCAGTACTGATATGATCAAGATTGACAAGGAAATACTTTTGGAAAAGAAGAACAGATTACAATCGGGGGATGCTACATTAGTACCG
>CANJAW010000202.1:0-5444 GCA_947472215.1 Chitinophagaceae bacterium | reverse complement strand
GAACATGCATAAAATAATTTCTATAAAAAATTTACTACTTCTGATTATCCTTGCCGCCGCATTGGGGTCTTGCAAAAACGGAGGTATTTTTGGTAAGAAAAAGAGCAAATCGTCCGTTACCGGATGGAATTATGATGATAAGAATCAGGGTAATTTTCATGTGGCTAAAATGAAATATCCTAAAGCCGGTCCGGGATTAATCTTTGTACAAGGAGGCACTTTTGTAATGGGTGCTAAGGAAGAGGATGTGATGTTTGATTGGAACAATTCACCAAAAAGGGTTACTGTTCCTTCCTTTTTTATTGATGAAACAGAAGTAGCCAACGTTCATTACCGTGAATACATTTATTGGGTTGAAAATACTTTCAGTGCTGACACCGCTATTATGGCAAGAGTACTACCAGACACATTGGTTTGGCGTGAAGAGCTTGCTTACAATGAGCCATTTGTTGAATACTATTTCCGGTATCCAGCATACAATTATTATCCGGTAGTAGGTGTTTCCTGGTTGCAGGCACATGATTTTTGTATCTGGAGAACCGACAGGGTAAATGAATTAACCTTAATTTCCAAGGGCTACCTTAAAAAGGATTTTGCAAAAAAAGAGATGAAAGGCGCTGGAGCTGATGGCACTTTTAACACCGATGCCTATATTATGAACCCTGAATTAATTCAGGGAAGAAGTAAACCAAAAAAATCTGAATTCAATGATATCAATGGTAAACCAAGAGCTACGGTTAAGATTGAAGACGGAATCCTTAATATAGGCTACCGACTACCCACAGAAGCCGAATGGGAATATGCAGCTTATGGTTTATTAGATCAAAACCCTAATCCACGTAAGAAAGAAGGTAAAACGGGGGAAGAATTGATCTCTAATCAACAAATTTATTCTTGGAGCAATAATCCAAATGGATTAAGAGATAATAGAAGAGGTAGCTGGCAGGGCAAGTTTTTAGCAAACTTCAAACGTGGAAGTGGTGATAATATGGGTATTGCTGGTGGACTGAATGACCGATCTGCCATACCCGGTAACATCAAAGCATTTTATCCAAATGCCTTTGGTCTTTATAATATGAGTGGTAATGTTTCGGAGTGGGTAATGGATGTGTATAGGCCATCAACCCCCTCAGATGGAGAAGATTTTAACTACTTCCGCGGTAACAGATTTCAGAAATTTTTTAAAGATCCTTCTGGTGCTCTTAAAAGAGACTCCTTGGGAAGGTTGGAAAAAGTGGACATTAGTGATTCAGCTGTAAAAGATCGCAGAAATTACCAGCACAACAATGCCCTAGGTTATATGGATGGTGACGCATTAAGCACTTCGCTTTACAATACTGGTGCTACCACCCTAATAAGTGACCGATCAAGGGTGTTTAAAGGTGGAAGCTGGAATGACCGAGCCTTTTGGTTATCTCCAGGATCTAGAAGATTTTTAGAAGAAGAACAATCCTCTAGTACGATTGGTTTTAGATGCGCACAAACTTATTTAGGCTCGGCGGAAGGCCCTGGATTTAAAGAAGGAAATATCTTTGGAAAGCGCAAACAAAATAGTAAGAAAAAAAGATAAGCCAATTAATACCGCATGTAAAGCCCTTCGTCTTTTGACTGAAGGGCTTTTTTTATCCTTTCTATTGATTACTCCTTATTCCGAAGTTTTTATTATTGAAAATAATTGGATCTGCCTTAATTTTGGCCTATGCTTCTACCTGACCTATATACCATTTTTCTTCAATTCCCCTCGATCCAAACGGATACCCGAAAATTACAGCCGGGAGATTTATTTTTTGCCTTGAAAGGACCCAACTTTAATGGGAACCAATTTGCCAAACAAGCACTGGATGCAGGTGCTGCTTATGTAATTATTGATGAGCCGGTAAATTTTACGGACAGCCGGATTATTGAAACAGCGGATGCCCTCCAACTATTACAGGACTTGGCAAAATACCACCGGCAGCAATTCACTATACCATTTATAGCTATCACAGGAAGTAATGGTAAAACAACCACCAAAGAGCTAGTATATGAAGTACTGGCAAGTACATACAACACCTACACCACCAAGGGAAATTTGAATAATCATATTGGTATTCCACTGACTATTCTCGCAGTAAAGAAAGATGCTGAACTAGCCGTAATTGAAATGGGTGCTAATCACCAAAATGAAATAGCTGGCTACTGCCAATATACCATGCCTACCCACGGCATCATCACCAATTGTGGAAAAGCGCATTTGGAAGGCTTTGGTGGTGAAATGGGGGTAATGAAAGGAAAGGGAGAATTATTTGATTACTTGAAACTACATAGTGGCACTGCTTTTATAATGAATGATTATGCCTATCTGAAACAACTGAGCGAGGGCATCTCATCTATTAAAACATATGGCACCGAAAATGCCGAAATTACCGGTTTGGCCGATAATTCGGGACATTTTTTACAAGTGGAGATGACGATTGGAACTAGCATAAAAAAAATAAAAACAAACTTGGTAGGAGAATACAACCTTCCCAATGTGCTGGTAGCCGTAGCCGTAGGCAAATATTTTAATGTAGCTGACGAAGCCATTCAAAAGGCGCTAGAGAATTACACTCCTTCCAATAGCCGATCACAGTTAATCGAAAAAGATGGCAACCAAATCATTTTGGATGCCTATAATGCCAATCCCTCCAGCATGAAAGCCGCGATAGAAAATTTTGCAAAAATGGAAGGGGATGATAAAGTTTTATTGCTAGGTGCTATGATGGAATTGGGGAGCGAAAGCATTGCAGAACACATAGCAATTGTTGACCTGATAGATCAATATCACTGGAAGGCAGTAGTATTGGTGGGAGGAGATTTTAAACATATTTCCCACCGGTACCTTTATTTTCAACAGGCACAAGAAGTAAAAGAATGGCTCCAGCTACAGGCTTATTTGGGAGTTAAATTACTGGTGAAAGGTTCTAGAAGTATGCAAATGGAAAAAGTACTAGAATAATCTAAGCAGATAACTTCCACTTTTTATCCCCTTGTTTACTCAAATCAGCACAAGATGATTCTATATTAAAGGCTATTATCCAAATATTGCTGTAATTCGGAATCTGTTTTAATCAACACATCCCTTACTTTGCTTCCTTGGTTTGGACCTACCACCCCTGCGGCTTCTAATTGGTCCATTAATCTTCCTGCGCGGTTATACCCCAGCTTCATCCTGCGCTGTAATAAGGAAGTACTTCCACTCTGGCTAGCAACGATTAAACGGGCTGCGTCTTCAAAAAGCGAATCTTTGTCATTGAGGTCAAAATCTTTACCCTCCATTTCCTTTTCATCCACATATTCGGGCAATAAAAAAGCTTGAGAATAGCCACGCTGGCTACCAATAAAATCAACAATTTTATCTACCTCCGGAGTATCCACAAAAGCACATTGTAAGCGCACCAGTTCACCATTGTAACTTATCAGCATATCACCCTTGCCTATCAATTGCTCAGCACCCCCAGCATCCAAAATGGTACGACTGTCAATCTTACTGCTTACCTTAAAGGCAATTCTAGCTGGAAAGTTGGCCTTAATGGTACCAGTGATGATATTTACACTGGGGCGTTGAGTTGCTATAATTAAATGTACTCCCACCGCCCTTGCCAATTGAGCCAGCCTTGCTATGGGCATTTCAACCTCTTTTCCTGCTGTCATAATCAAATCAGCAAATTCATCCACCACCAAAACAATAAATGGTAAAAATTGGTGACCTTTTTCAGGGCTTAATTTTCGTGCAATAAATTTCTCATTGTATTCCCTGATATTTCTACAGCCAGCTTCCTTTAACAGGTCGTAGCGATTATCCATTTCAATACACAAAGCATTGAGCGTATGTACTACCTTTTTGGTATCCGTAATGATAGCATCCTCCTCCCCTGGTAACTTTGCTAGAAAATGTTTTTCAATCGTTTTGTAAATACTTAACTCAACTTTTTTGGGATCAACCAATACAAATTTTAATTGAGAAGGATGCTTTTTATACAACAACGAAACTAGGATTGCATTGAGTCCTACAGATTTACCCTGGCCAGTAGCCCCTGCCATCAATAAATGTGGCATACTTGCTAGGTCAACAATAAAATTTTCATTGTCAATCTTTTTACCAATGGCAATAGGTAAGGAAAAATTATTATTCTGAAATTTTTCTGATGAAAGCAAGGTGCGCATACTCACAATTGTTTTCTTAGCATTGGGCACCTCAATCCCAATGGTTCCTTTTCCGGGTATTGGAGCAATGATACGAATACCCAATGCTGCAAGACTAAGAGCGATATCATCTTCCAAATTTTTAATCCTAGATATTCGAACTCCAGCAGCAGGAATAATTTCATACAAGGTTACCGTTGGCCCAACCGTAGCGGTAATTTTTTGAATCGAAATATCATAATTCTTCAGGGTATTTAAAATCTGATTTTTATTGGTTTCAAGCTCGTTGGGGTCCTGCACAATCTTTTCACTGCCATGAGCTTCCAGTAAATCGAGTGATGGATATTTGTAATCCCTCAAATCCAATATCGGGTCATACGGAGTGCCCAGTGATGCATGTTTACCCGTTGAAAATGGTTGATCATCGATATCTACCTTTTCAGGTAATGTTTTAATTTCTAGCTCTAAGGCAGGTAGCTCCTCCTTATTTTTAGACTGTTTGACCACTACTGGGGCTTCCACTACTTCTTGCTCTGGTTGGAGATTTGGTAAAATACCTAATTCGCTTGGAAGCGTTTCTAGTTCCGAAAGGGTGTCTTTTTCAATAACTTGAATGTCATGATCTAAAGAATGGTTGAATTGGTCATCAATTAAAAGCATTGCACCATCTGCCTTCAAATAGTTTCCTTTTACTTCTGTATTGGGCAATTCATCCTCCTCTAAACTAGTAAGGGTAGGCTCAGCTACTCCCTCTTCGTCCTGAGGTCCTTTTGCAAACATTTCTTTAGAAGGCAGGGTAAACACAGGGTTAAAACGCCAAATAATATAAGCCAACAAACTTACGGCCAACAATGCAACTGTACCAATTTGGCCAATTCTCATGTATAGCCATTCCCTGCTAGCATCTCCAGCAGCACCACCAAATGGAAATCTATTTCCATTCATTATTACGGAGGCAGTCACACTCAGTATCGGCAACCCCACTATCAGGTATTTTAAATTACGTCGAAAAGAAAACACTTTTTTTTCAAAAAACAAATTGACGCCCACGATAAAAAAAGTAGTACAAAAAAGGTAGGATGCAATCCCAAAACCATGTCGAATAAAGATTTCAGCCAAAAAAGCGCCTAGTGTACCCAATAAGTTTTGAATTTTAATATTATTTGCTAGCAACATGCGGTAGCTAAACTTATCCTGGTCTTCATCCCAGGTAAAGAGGTAAGAGGAGAATGCAATAAACAATAGGAATGCAATTAATAAAAGAATGGCCCCCGCAATCT
>CANJAW010000201.1:0-5457 GCA_947472215.1 Chitinophagaceae bacterium | reverse complement strand
CAGCATGGGTACTCTGGGAAGAATCTCTACCGGCATCAGCAATGACCTCATTTCAAGAGCTGCGGATGTTGTTTTAAAAGAAAGAAGGAAATTAATTTGTGTGGTTAGAGACACTCCATATAATCTGGTACATATCCGCAATATGGAAACCATTACATTGGCTGGAGGTATCATTGCACCAGCTACCCCCTCCTTTTACAGTAAACCATCCACTATTGAAGAAGTAGCCGCAACAGTGGTTGACAGGGTCCTTGACTTAGCAGGCCTAGATATCAAAACTTATAGATGGGGCAAATAAAAATGCAAAAAATCAGGATATAGTTGAAAGGAATTATCAACTGTAACAAGCCAAATCGAATAATCGAAAGGATTACCGTAAATCCACTACCTCAACACCCGGATATTTCTTTGCATCAAACAAAAATTGGGCATCGCTAACCATTGTACTAGTATTCATATTGGAAATGTCATACATATAAATATTACCGGTTTTTTCAAAAATCTTAGTACTTGAAATAGTCTGGCTTTTCTTGTCAATATTTAGCAACACTTTAAAAAAAGGTTTGCTCTTATCAATGGGTGTCAATTCAATTTGTTGCACTGTTTTCCCCCCTACCTTAACGTCCTCATTCAACTTATATAAAAAATCTTTATCGTAGAAATTAGTGAACATTTTTTGAGGCGTAATTGAATTAGCTGAAGGGTCAATTTTGGTAATTGTTAACTCATTGGTAGATTTATCGAAGGTTGAAATAATGCTCCCATCACAAAAAATCTCTTGCCCCGTTACACTGATACGGTATTTGAGCCCTTTCATAAACACCGTTCCTGTCTTGGCACCGAGGTTTTTACCAGAATTATTTTCAATTTTTAGCGAAAAAGAGGATTGTACCGACTTGAATGTTTTGAACTTTGTACTAACCGCATCTAATATTTTTTTAGCCCCCGGATCATTTTTTACAACGTCCTTCGTTTGGGCTTTTACTGATAGCAAGCAAACCAATAATGAAATAACACAGGTAAAAATATTTTTCATTTGATTGTATTTTATCACAGTCTACTGTTTTGTATTCTGCAAAGTTAATTTGTTTGTCACATTTTAATGATATAGGCTTAACCTATACAATTAAAAACTTGTTAAATTCAAGGACGAAATGACAGAAAAGAGGGTTGCCTAAAGTATCCTTATATCATTTCATTTTGAAGCAATGGATTTTTTTCCAATGCTTTTTTTTCTGAAAATTCTCTGGCAGCCTTAATAAAGCTAACAAAAATGGGTTGTGGGTTTTCTACTGTACTTTTCAATTCGGGGTGATATTGAACCCCGATAAAGAAAGGATGGTTCTGTAATTCAATAATTTCAACCAATCCGGTAGCCGGATTCTTTCCACTTGCTATCATTCCAGCCTGCTCAAATTGCTCCAAATAGGCATTGTTGAATTCCCACCGATGCCTGTGCCGCTCACTAATCAGTGATTGACCATATATAGCATTGGCCATAGTGCCCGGTTTTAATTCACAAGGGTAAGATCCCAAGCGCATGGTTCCACCCTTTGTAGTAATTGCCTTTTGGTCTTCCATCAGGTCAATAACAGGATGACTCGTATTTTCATCCATTTCTGTTGAGTGGGCATCCTTTAAGTTCAACACATTTCTTGCAAACTCAATAGCGGCCATTTGCATACCCAGACAAATTCCGAAGAAAGGCAGTTTTTTCTCTCTTGCGTATTTCACGGCTACGATCTTGCCCTCTACCCCCCTTTTTCCGAAACCGGGTGCTACCAATAATCCATCCAAATTGCCCAGTTTTTCAGCTACATTTTCGTCTGTTATGAATTCACTGTGCACGTTTACAATTTGAACCTTGCACTCATTCATTGCGCCGGCATGTACAAATGATTCCAAAATCGATTTGTATGCATCCTGCAACTCAATGTATTTTCCAATTAAACCAATGGTCACCTTTGCGGAAGGATACTTTAATTTGTCAAGAAACTCTTTCCATTTTCCCAGCTCAGGTGCTGAATAGCCATTAATATGTAACTTTTTTAACACAATTACGTCAAGACCTTCTTGCAACATTTTAAGTGGTACTTCATAAATAGAATTGGCATCCATGGCCTCAATAACTGCTTCGGTTTTTACATTACAAAACAAGGCTATTTTTTTCCTCAATTCCATATTCAATGACCGCTCTGTTCTGCAAACAATAATATCTGGATGAACACCATTTTCACTCATTAGCTTAACACTATGCTGCGTTGGCTTTGTTTTGAGTTCTTTGGCTGCTTTCAAATAAGGAATCAGGGTTAAATGCACCACTAGGCAATCTTCTTCTTCCATCTCCCACTGCAGCTGACGTACCGCCTCTACAAATGGAAGGCTTTCAATATCCCCTACTGTACCACCTATTTCAGTAATTACAATATCATACTTTCCAGTACTCCCAATCAATAACATTCTGCGTTTAATCTCATCCGTTATATGTGGAATTACCTGAACCGTCTTACCCAAGTAAGCACCTTCGCGCTCCTGGTTAATAACTGTTTGATAAATTCTACCAGTAGTAACATTATTAGCCTGCGAAGTGAAAATATTTAAAAAACGTTCGTAATGCCCAAGGTCAAGATCCGTTTCAGCACCATCCTCGGTTACAAAGCATTCTCCATGCTCATAGGGATTAAGTGTTCCAGGATCAACATTGATATAGGGATCAAATTTTTGAATGGTCACTTTCAAACCTCTTGATTGCAACAGCTTTGCTAGGGAGGCTGCAATAATTCCTTTTCCCAAAGAGGATGTAACACCACCTGTTACAAAAATGTACTTGGTCATTGTATCTATTTATAAGTTGAATACTGTTTATAATAAATGAATAATTCTTATCATACTAAGCTTCTCAATAAGCATAACACAAAACGAAAAGGGCTATACGCTTACTGATACAACAAAAACTAGCTGGATAAAATGTTTATTCAAAAATGACCAGCGGCTTTCAGAACGGTTAAAACTGGTAAGAAAAAATCCGTGAGGTCATGCAAACTTACAGCGAATAATTGGGAGCATGAAATTTAGCTGAAAATTTATGATAAATTATTAAAATGAACTGGGATTTCAATGTAAATTACCCTTTCAAATATCATAGAAAATGGGCATGCTCATTTCAAACCACTACACATATAAGAAAGATTATATAATCAGAATAATTATAAAAAAATAAAAAATTTTGTTTAGCAGTTTGTTGCAACGTAATTTTATACCCAGTTTTCACCTCCTTATCATAGATTATACCTAAAGCAGATATATGGATTTATTAAAAAACAGCTTTAAAGCAAAAGCTGATAAAATCGGTGCAGAAATAAAAGAAATGCTCAAGGAGCATGGCAATAAAAAGATCGGGGAAGTTACCCTGAGCCAGGCATACCAGGGCATGAGGGGAATTACCGGTTTAGTAACTGAGACTTCACTACTAGACGCAAAGGAAGGAATTCGTTTTCGTGGCTATACCATCCCGGAATTACAAGTTAAATTACCCAAGGCTCCCGGAGGTGCTGAACCACTACCGGAAGGCTTGTTTCACCTGATGCTACTGGATGAATTGCCTACTGAACAAGATGTAAACCATATTACCTCTGTATGGCAGCGTAGAAGCCATGTACCCAAGCATGTATTTGATACCATTGAGGCAATTCCTATTAATACGCATCCTATGACTCAGTTTGTGATTGCCATCATGGCCCTACAAACTGAAAGTAGCTTTGCAAAAAGATATGCCGCAGGCATGAGTAAGAAAGATTATTGGGAAGCTAGTCTGGAAGATACCATGGACTTGATTGCACGCCTTCCAAGGGTAGCTGCGTATATATACCGTCGTAAGTATAAAAATGGAGATCATATTCAGCCAAATGGCTTATTGGATTGGTCAGGCAATTTCGCCCACATGATGGGCTATGATAGCGAAGAATTTAAGGAACTGATGCGGCTATACATGACCATTCATGCCGACCATGAGGGGGGCAATGTATCCGCACATGCTACGCACCTGGTTGGATCTGCTTTAAGTGATCCCTATTTGGCATTTGCTGCAGGAATGAATGGATTGGCAGGTCCTTTACACGGTCTAGCTAATCAGGAAGTGATTAAATGGATTTATGAAATGCAAGAGAAATTGGGAACCGATTTGCCCTCTAAGGAGCAAATAGCCCAATATGTTCAAGATACCATCACCGGAGGAAAAGTGGTGCCTGGCTACGGACATGCAGTATTACGCAAAACGGATCCTCGCTTTACCGCCCAGATGGAGTTTGGTAAAAAACATATGCCAGACGATAAATTATGTCAAACCATTTGGAATATATATGAAGTCGTTCCGCCGATTCTGCAATCGCTGGGAAAAATTAAAAATCCATGGCCCAATGTGGATGCGCACAGCGGTGCACTGCTGGTACAATTTGGAATGGTGGAATATGAATTTTACACCGTGCTTTTCGGAGTATCGAGGTCACTGGGCGTACTGGCCAGCCTTTGCTGGGACAGGGCTTTGAGCTTCCCATTGGAAAGGCCTAAATCAGTAACTACCGATTCAGTAAAATCTTGGCTGGAAGGAAAAGGGGAAATTTGGGGTGATTAGCAATTGACTCATTAATTCAAAAATAATTCCTTTTGGAACCAATGGCAGGTGCAACTATATTTGCACCCAATTGGGGAATTAGCTCAGTTGGTAGAGCGCTTGCATGGCATGCAAGAGGTCACCGGTTCGAATCCGGTATTCTCCACAGCTTACTATTTACAAAACCCTTACTAGTTAAGGGTTTTGTTGTTTTATAACTACTCTTTCTTGTTATACGTATTCTCCAAAGTAGAGACCTAAACCGCATATTTGGGTATCAACCAGTCACAAACTGGTCAGAAAAATTCTCGTGATTCAAGTGTTAAAAGACACAGACATTTTAAAGAAAAACAGCTGGGTGCTGGTGGAAGAAGTGCAACCTCACAAACAGTACAAAATGTTGTACAGGATAATAAAGCATTGGTGGCCTTTTGATCTGTTTAAAATAGCAGCTACGTTGTAGATAGATTCAATAAAATAGCCTAACTCTCTATAATACAGATGGTTGGCAATTAAATTGAAAGAGTTAATAGTATAAACTCGCTGGTCAATTAAGTTAGTTTTTGTCCACTTTATGCTTATGACAGATAAATCATTTGATAATACACCATAAATCACTTTAAAATAATAATTTATTTGCAAAAGTAATATCCTACCTTTCTGCTTCATCTAAATCATATACCTATGAAACAAATCGCATTATTACTAATTACAACAGTATCATTATTTGCCTGCACTCCAAAACAAAATGACACTTCATCCAATACAGATGATGCAGGCATGGCTGATTTTAAAGAAAATTCAAAAATTGTATTAGACGGTTTTGAAACTTTTTCAAAAAATGATTT
>CANJAW010000200.1:0-5481 GCA_947472215.1 Chitinophagaceae bacterium | reverse complement strand
TCTGAGTCTGGCATCA
Organism: Chitinophagaceae bacterium; assembly: GCA_947472215.1. Classification (GTDB taxonomy): domain Bacteria; phylum Bacteroidota; class Bacteroidia; order Chitinophagales; family Chitinophagaceae; genus Ferruginibacter. Next base: position 5,465 of record CANJAW010000200.1, on the reverse strand, counting down.
CCTTGCCCGTACCGGCCACACCGTTGAGATGCCATTTCCCGAAATGCCCGGTTACATAACCCGCCTGCTTCACGGCCTGCGCGATGGTGAGTTCCTCCTTACGCAACTTCATACCAGGCCAGAATACCCCTATGCGGTTCGGATGACGGCCCGTCATCACGCTGGCCCGCGTTGGCGAGCAAGTCTGCTGCGCGTAGAAACGATTGAAGCGCAATCCCGCCGCCGCCATCGCATCAATGTTCGGCGTCTTTATTTTCGTCAGCCCGTTGTAGCTCACATCACCCCAGCCCTGATCGTCCGTCATGCAGAGGATGATATTGGGCTTAGTCGCCGCCGGACCTGCCAAAGGGACTGCCGACAGTTGAGCCGTAAGCAGGGGAACAAGCATGACTGTGGACAAAGCCAATAGGCAGAATCGTCTTTTGGATTTGACTGATAATATTTGCATATAAAAAAAATTTATTGACTCATAAAATAATCATCCGCGGCATTCAGCTACACGAAAAATATAATTGTTGGAATATCTCCCTATTGAGACAAATTTTCTTTATAATATTAGTTACAAATCTAATATTAAGTTCATTTTTTCGGATATTAATCCAAATGAGGCATCCTTTAGAAAATCAATATTTTTGAATTTAGTCATAGTTTTACTTTTTATATTTAACAACTCACTGGCTGCTATTTTTGCGAGGCCTTATTCTCCTTTAACAACTTCCCGATTTCGGCCAATACCTTTACGCTGGATGCTTCAAACCTCCCCTCCTTGTTGGGCCCCACATTGAGCAGGAAATTCGAATTTCTGCTATTGGCCGTGGTGATGAGATCCACTACCTCCGTGGCGGTCTTAGGGCTGGCTCCTGATTTCCAAAACCAACCTTGCTCTAAGCACCAGCAGGTTTCTCCAGGCGCCGTATTAGTCTCCGGAAAGGGCCTCATCTCCTTCACCGCGATATCAGTAAATGGAGTTCCCTTTTTGTTCCAGTCCCACCAATTGCTGCTGGCCAATATACCGGGACGGGTACTTCGGAAAAAGTCAAGCGCTTCTTTAGCGGTCATCATATCGGGATCGAGCCCATCGTTCCAGATATAGAAAACATCTGGGTACTTCTCGATCAATTCGGCAATTTGCTTCTTCTGAAATTCAATCTGCTCCATCGTGGAATGGGTTGCGGGGTCGCATTCGGGGGGCAGTACCTTGAACTTAGCATTGAATCCAGGACTGCGCCAGCAATAGTAAAGTCCCACCTTTAATCCCCGGCTTTTGAACGACTCGATAAATTGAGCCACCAGATCCTCCTTATACGGACAAGCTGGATTCATAACATCGTAGGTGGTGTATTTGCTATCCCAAAGACAGAAGCCTGCAACATGTTTTACTGTTAGTACGGCATATTTCATACCAGCGGATTTAGCTGCATCCGCCCAAGCGTCGGTATCAATCCTGCCGCCTGGATTGAAGTCGGCAGGACTATGGTAGCCCGAAACCCACTGGACGCCCTTGTAGGTTGCCATGTTGAAGTGAATGAACATTCCGAACTTCAGCTTCAGGAATTCCTCCTTCAGCTCACTGACCGATTTGGTTTTGACCGGTGCTATCCATTTTGGATGGGTACCATTATTTTTCGCTGTTGAAACGTAAGCTGTACTCATGGCTATTGTCAGCACAAGACCAATAAAAATACTCAATCTCATTTTGACCACCATTTTGTTAGTTGTTTATTTATTGTTTTGTAATGACTGCCAATTTTGCACTGGTTAGTCCCTCTGCTTCTGCAAACAGGGTGAATTTTCCAGCCTTCCCTGTTGATTTCAGGATGACCAGACATTTGCCATTAAAGGTTTTTCGCGTATTGCTTCCGTAACTTTCCTCATTCAAAGGATCACCATTGTCAACAGCAATAATCGTTGCCTCCCCTTCTACTTTGAAATGAATGCGGTTTGAAGCATTTGGTACAAAATTATTTACCCTATCCTGAATATTTACTTCGATATGTACCACATCCTGCCTATCAGCTGCAATTATTTTCCTGTCGGCCAAAAGTTGAATTTTTGCAGGCATACCGGCAGTTACCACTTCCTTTGAACACAAAACCTTGCCGCCCTTTATTCCCTTGGCAACCAATGTTCCCGGTTCATAGGGCACCATCCACAATAGATTCATACTATCCTTCATCTCTTTTCTGCCGAGTGATTTGCCATTCAAAAACAGCTCTACTGATTCACAATTTGAATAGGCCATAACAGGAATTGTAGTTCCCTCCTTTCCCTTCCAGTTCCAATGGGGCAGTATATGAACCATTGGAGCTTTTGTCCATTGACTTTGATAAAAATAATAAGTGTCTTTCGGGAAACCGCACATGTCAATGATTCCAAAGTTCCAGAACTTAGCTGGCCAACCCATCAGAGATTCGCCTAGATAGTCAAAGCCTGTCCAGCGAAATTCCCCACACATGTAAGGGAAATCTCTTGTACGGCGCCAGGAATCACGCGCATTGATGCGTACCCTGGCATTATCATAAGATGAGCTGTAATACTTTGACACATCCTTAAACACTTCTTCTTCCGTGAGGTTCGGAATTTTTAGAATCCCACCCAAGGGATTTTTGTCCCTTTGCCATGAAATGGTACGATAAACACCCCTTGTCTGAAAAGAGTGAGGCACTTCGGTGGCTAAAAGAATGCGGTTGGGATATGTTTCGTGATCTTTTTCATACATAAAAGCTGAACCTCCCCCCCCGTTATAGCCTGTAACGTCTAGCAGGCTGGCAAAGCCGCTTTCATTTGCCAAGTTCATATGGGTAATGCCACAAGTTATCGGACGAGTAGAATCTTCTTTTCTAACAACGGCCATTAGTTTTTTTAGTCGTTGATTTCCAATCTCAAAAAAGGCATCCGGAATCTCGTTTCCTACACTCCAAAGAATTACCGATGCATGGTTGCGGTCTCTTTTGACTAATTCAGTAAGGTCTTTATCTGCCCATTCATTGAAGGCAAGGTGATATCCATACGGAACTTTGCCCTCAGGTTTTTTTATACCCCCAAAAGGAAAAGATTCTAGCCACTCATCAAAAGCTTCATCCATTACCATAAAACCCATTCTATCGCACATATCTAACAGTTCCTCGCAGGGAGGGTTATGGGCAGTTCGGATAGCATTGCAGCCCATCTCTTTCAAAATTTCGAGCCTACGCTCAAGTACACGATCGTTTTGTGCTACCCCTAGGGCACCAAGGTCGCTATGGTTATTAACCCCCAGAAATTTCATGGGTTTTCCATTCAACGAAAAGCCAGTTTTGGCCGAAAAACTAAAATAGCGGATACCTATAGTCGTTTCCAATTTGTCGTAGGCCAATTGTTTTTGATTGACAAGAGTCATTAATTTGTAAAGGGTAGGTTTTTCAGGAGACCATAATGCAGGTTTTAAAACAGTCAAATGCTGAACCAATACGCGGCTTTGTTTGCCTAAAAGAGTGGTTGATGTCGCAACCCGGGCCACTAGTACATTCTTTTCAGAATAAAGTTCTGTTGACAAATTGAATTGCTTTGGTTCACTGAAATCATTTTCAATAGTGGTAGTTATATTCACAACAGCAGCATCTCTTGTAACGATCGGAGTGGTAGCATAAACACCATGCCTAGCAATATGCAATTGATTGTTGACCACTAACCATACGTGGGCGTAGATTCCGCAGCCGGTGTACCAACGGGCACTGGGTTGAAGAGAATTATCAACTCGCACGGAAATGACATTTGTACCTTTAAAATCAAGGTAGGGTGTGAGATCGTAAGTAAAACTGATAAAGCCATAAGGCCTTTTGCCCAAATAATGACCGTTGATCCATACTTCGCTGTTCTCGTAAACACCGCCAAACTCAACAGCTATTTTTGAAGTTTTATCCTTACCATTTACGTTGAAATATTTTCGGTACCACCCTACTCCGCCGGATGCAAATCCCCCTGAGCTTCCGGAAGGATTATCTTTTGAAAATGTATCCAAAATGCTCCAATCATGGGGAATATCAATCGGTATCCACTTGCTGTCGTCAAAAATTTTTTTAGCTGCATCTGGGAAATCCCCTTTTGAAAATTTCCAGTCAAAATCAAATTTCACCTTATGCTCATTCACAGAAGCGGAAGCATTTTTATTGCCAATGCCAATACAAATTAAAATAATTAAGAATTTTTTCATTTACCGTCGCTTACTTTAATTAATTATAAATTAGAAATTCACTACCCTATTATCAACTGTCAGCATTTTGCCAATAATTTAAAAATCAACCGGCAACCATTTGGTTTATCTTCATTTTTTTCCATTATTAACTAAAAAGGGCGAATATTTTTTCCACATATTTCTGGATATCTCCACAGGATTACCCGTAGGGATTTTAGTAAACGATTTTCTTTGGTGTGCCCAATTTTTTTCCCATTCACAGGAAGCTTCAAAGAAAGGTTTCCTATCCCAATTTTCATTATTTCGCAAAGCCTTCTCTAATTGGTTAAAAAACTTAGTCCACCTTACCAAATGATAATCGGAAAACATTCCAGCCATTTGTTTGTACGCGTAATTATTTAGGTCATCAAACTGATTTTCAGTACAGGAATCACCCCATAGGGTAATTAAACTGCGCGCATTTTTTTCGTACAAAGATTTTTCCTTATCGGAATCACCCCATTTTTTTGCATCTTCGAGCCAGGTACCTAACAGGTATTCTTTTCTGGTGGATAACAAAAGATCGAAATCATTGATAAGAGAAATAAACTGGCCTTTTACCTTCAAAAATCTATTCAGCTCTTTTTTCTTATAGGCATCCTCCAATTCAATTATCCAGTAGTAAGCTAAGGGACTTAGATATTGTCGGGTAAGATTTACCACATCAAACTGATAGCTTTCTTTATTCTTAAACTCGGCAGCACATTTTAATAAATTTTCCAACGCAATACCTAGCACTTCAGAATCATAATCAGGAATGGGACTCGTTCGATAAGCCATTGTAGGACTATAAAAACCAGGGCGTTCACACAAAAAAGTTCCATTTTGCTTGTGGGTATTATAGACAGTTTGTAGCATGCCTTCCCAGGCTTTAGCAGCATATTCATTTTTTGCACCATACCGATTGGTAGCATAGGAAGTAAGCCAATTTTTTACATCTGGAACATCATTTTTCCAAACCATGCTCATAACAAATTCTTCAACAACAGGGTTGTTTCCAAAGTACTCCATCGCCATACCGATGCCAGACAGATTGCCTTTTTGAGGGCTATTGATTACCTCCTTAAGATTCCCAGACATATCAGATAGTTTACCGCTCATGGTAGTGCGGCCACCGAAATTATACAGTACATTCCATATCCAAGGTTTGCCGTAAAAGGAAGATTTTTTCTTCCAGGTAGGATGTTGTTCACCCCATAGATCGAGGATAATCATTTTATCATTGGGTACAGCGCCCATGAAGGCTTTAATT
>CANJAW010000199.1:0-5484 GCA_947472215.1 Chitinophagaceae bacterium | reverse complement strand
TGTGCCAATTTTTACCAACGACCAGGTATGTAAAATGTAGTCTTGCATGCTGGCCTTAATCCACCACATTGCATAGGTAGAAAAGCGAAATCCACGGTCTGGTTCGTAGTGTTTCATAGCTTGCATCATGCCAATGTTACCTTCGGCAATCAGGTCACTAATAGGCAGACCATATCCACGATAGCCTACTGCAACTTTTGCTACTAACTTTAGATGCGCTGCAGCCAGTTTTTCCATGGCTTTATGGTCTTGATTTTCGCGCCAATCTTTGGCTAATTTATACTCTTCTTCAAGACTGAGAACTGCAAGGCTTCGAACCTTTTGTACATATTGATGGTGGTCATGATGCTGCTGCAAAATCATTTACAAATAAGACGCCTGCATTAAGTTTAGCTAGTTTTTTGTAGCGTATTCAAGCAGGGTATTTTTCAACTAGCAATCAGGCCTTCATTGATTTGTTGATTCCATAGCTTTGCATATAAGCCATTTTGCTGCAGTAATTTCGCATGGGTACCTGATTCTGCAATTACACCTTGGTCTAATACAAAAATTTTATCAGCATCAACAATGGTGCTAAGCCTATGGGCAATAATAATTGTCGTCTGATTTTTAGAAATTTTTTGCAAACTTTCTTGAATGCGCTTTTCAGTAGAACTATCAAGAGCTGAAGTTGCTTCATCAAAAATGAAAATCTTTGGTTTTTTAAGTAGCATTCTTGCAATCGCTACTCGCTGTTTTTCACCACCTGATAGTTTCAAACCTCGTTCGCCAACTTTGGTTTCAAGTCCTTCAGGAAGAGATGCTATAAAACCATCAAGCTCTGCATTTTTAGCAGCTTCTTGAATTTCACTAGGAGAAGCTAGTGGAGCACCGTAAGCAATGTTGTAGCCAAGTCTATCATTGAATAACACCGTGTCTTGCGGCACCATTCCCAAAATATTCCGAAGGCTTTCTTGAGTAATAGACTTCAGGTCTTGGTCATCAATGTAAATACTTCCTTTACAAGGATCATAAAATCTAAATAACAACCTAGATAGCGTTGATTTTCCGGCACCTGTCGCCCCAACAAAGGCAGCTGTTTTACCTGGCTGTATTTCAAAATTTATATTTTTTAAAATCTGACGATCGGTACCATAGTTAAAGCATACGTTTTCAAACACAACTTTGCCTGTTTTATAGACCAATAGTTTCGCACCTACGGTGTCTTTAATATCAGATTCTTGATCAAGCAATTCAAACATTTCCCCAAGGTTTACTATTCCTTGTTTAATTTCACGGTATGCAAACCCTAAGTTAAATAAGGGCATCACTAATTGAAGCGAAAAAGCGAACAATGCAGCAACATCTCCTGGTGTAATTGCACCTATTGCCGCACGCTTAACTGCAAAAGCAAGCATTCCCCCAAGACCTATGGAAAATATGATCGCTTGGCCTGCGTTTAAGAAGTTAAGGGAACCTCTTAATTTTCGTGATGTTTTTTCATAAACGGCTTGCACTTCATCGTAACGCCTAACTTCAAATTCTTCATTTCCAAAATATTTTACCGTTTCAAAATTGAGCAAACTATCAATTGCACGTGTTTGGGCTGTGTTATCATAAGCATTCATTTGTTTAACAATTTTCAAGCGCTTTGTTGATACAATGATTGTAAATACAACATAAGAAACCATGGTTAAAATCATAATCACACTGCACCACGGGCTGTACCAGATCCACAATAATACGGAGAGAAATACTGTTTCAATTATGCTTGGGAAAATGGTCATCATCAAAAACTGACTAATCATTTCTAAAGATTTTGTAGCACGCTCAATAATACGACTAAGGCCGCCGGTTTGACGATTCAAATGAAATTTTAGACTTAAAGAATGTAAATGCTTGAAGGTAGTGACAGATATTTCGCGAAACACCCTTTGGGTTACAATGTTAAAAGTGTAATCACGCAATTCGTTAAATGTTTGAGCCAATATGCGTACAACAACAAAACCAATTAAAATACCAGCTGGAAAGATTGCTGGACTTTTTTCCAGGTGGTCAATTAAGAATTTAAAAGCAATAGGACCACACAATACAAAAATACGACCTATCAATAAAAACGAGAGTGCGCTAATAAGGTACATTTTCGCTTTGACCATATTTTTAGGCCATAAATAAACCTTAAGTTTTTTTAGTGTCAGTGCTTTTGTGTTCACTCTGCGCTATCCATTTCTAGCCACATGGCATTTAAAATACTAAAGGCACATGCAAGGCCTAGCCCTAATATCCAACTAAAATACCACATAAATCCTCTAATACATTTGGGGGTCTGATAAATCTTTTAATACCAACCGTTTGCTGAAAACTTTATACGTCCAGGTGATATAAGCAAGCACAAACGGTAGGAATATCAGCACAGCGATAAGCATAATAAATAGGGTAAGCCTTGATGAAGAAGCATCCCAAATAGTTAAGCTATGATTTGGTGCAAGTGTTGATGGCAAAATAAAGGGAAATGTTGCCAAACCAGCTGTAGCAATCACACCAATAATACTAATTGAAGTTCCCAAAAACCCAACAATGGCTTTTCTTTTACCTGAAACCATCGAAACTAAAAACCCGAAGCAAGCAAGCAGTGTTGCAATCATTGCACTGCTACCAAAAAAGCGCAGAGATAGCTCATCACTTTCTTCTATAAATTGCATACCAACTATTTTTGCTAATATATTTTGCGATCCAGATGTTTCTTCAAGAGTGAATCCAAAGCATGTTCTATTTAAAACAATTCCAGCGCTTGCAAAACAAATAAGCGCCAGAAAAGAAAAAGCCTTTTGAACCCCATGCGCTTTTTGAGCAATGGGATGATCTACTTTTAACCGTAAATAAGCAGCACCATGCGCTATTAACATGTTCAGAGAAACCAAGCCTGCAAGCAAAGTAAACGGAGTAAATAATTCAAAAAATACGCTTTTTGTTTTGAGCATTAGGCTTTCGTCAAAAACAAAAGGAAGTCCCAGAATGGTGTTGCCAACAGCTATTCCAAAAACCAAACAAGGAATAATACTTGTAATACAAAGGGCCCAATCCCAGCGGTTTCGCCATTCTTGGCTCGGCATTTTGCTACGAAATTTCAAACCAACTGGTCGTATAATTAAACACGCAAGTACCAAAAACATAGCTAAATACATGGTTGAAAAAGCCACTGCATACACAATTGGCCAAGCAGCAAAAAGGGCGCCAGCTCCTAATATAAGCCACACTTGGTTGCTTTCCCACACAGGTGCAATAGTGTTAATCATTAAACGACGCTCATCATCTGTTTTAGCTAAAGCAGTAAGTAAGCTGGCAACACCTAAATCAAACCCATCAGTTAAGGCAAAACCTGTCAGCAATACACCAAGCAAAACCCACCAGATGATTTGTAACATTTCAAGTGATGGCATGTTACACTCCCTTTGTTTTTGAAAACATGTCAGGGCCAACTTTTATATATTTTTTTAAAAGCATCACATCAAACACTAAAAGAATTGAATAGAACACCACAAACATTGATAAGGAAATAACGAGAGACGATTTATCAAGGTTTGAAGCAGCCATAGAAGTTGGCAGCACGCCTTCAATTGCCCAAGGTTGACGCCCGTGTTCAGCAACAAACCAGCCACACATAATAGCAATCCAAGGCAACGGCAAAATAGCAAGGCCACTACGTAAATACCACGGATGTTGAGTAAAGCGGCGTTTTACAGAATACCAAAATCCAAGAATGAAATAAGCTAATAGAATAAATCCACAAGCAACCATGACTCGGAAAGATATGAACAGTAGCATTACATTGGGAACGGTATCGTGGGCAGCTTGCTTAATGGTTTCTTCACTTACATGATTCAAGTCAGAAGTGTATTTCTTAATCAGTAGTCCATAGCCAAGATCATTTTTGTATTTTTCAAATTGTTCTGCAGCATGATGATTTTTTCTGTCTTTACGAAGGTCTTGAAGGGCAAGATACGCTTTCTGTCCATTCCTAATACGCGGTATTGCTAAAGCTTCAAGTTCAATAATACCAGGAATTTCTGTAGAAAAAGAACGCGTAGCGATAATTCCTAATAAATATGGTAATTTAACTTCCAGACGGTTTTCACGTTTTTCTTGATTGGGAACCGCGAATAACAAAAGACTAGCTGGCGCTTTTTCTGTATGCCACATGGCTTCCATGGCGGCAATTTTCATTTTCTGGTTCTGGCTTGTTGTGTACCCACTTTCATCGCCTAGCACAATAACGCTTAGAGCAGATGCTAAACCAAAGCTTACAGCAACCGTCATTGAACGTTTTGCAAATTCAACATGACGTTTTTTCAATAGATACCAAGAGCTAATAGCCATAACAAACATGGCACCAGTAACGTATCCAGCACTAACTGTATGTACGAATTTACACTGCGCTACTGGGTTAAAGAATATTTCATAAAAATTAGTTAATTCTATGCGAAGCGTATCAACATTAAAAGCTGAACCTATTGGGTTTTGCATCCATGCGTTAGCAATAAGAATCCAAAGCGCAGAAAAGCTGGTGCCAAAGGCTAGGCCCCAGGTTACTAATAAATGTGCTTGACGTGATAATTTATTCCACCCAAAGAAAAACAACCCAATTAAAGTAGCCTCAAGAAAAAAGGCCATTAGCCCTTCAATAGCAAGGAGTGAGCCAAAAATATCACCAACGTAATGGCTGTAGTATGCCCAGTTGGTGCCAAATTGAAATTCTAGTGTAATACCGGTAGCAACACCCATGGCAAAATTAATGCCAAACAATAATCCCCAGAATTGTGTCATTTGCTTCCAAATAGGGTTTTTGGTCATTACATAAACGCTTTCCATAATGGCCAATAAAAACTTAAGCCAAGGGTTAGCGGCACAAATAGAAAGTGATACATAGCAGTAACGCCAAATTGAAGGCGAGCTAATTGAACGGCAGTTAACGATTCAAACATATACACTACTTGGTTAGATGTTGATCAATTTGAGTAGAGCTTAAGTGTATGCGGTGGTTACGCACATAAACAATTAAAAGCGCCAAAATGACTAGCTTAATGGCAATAGCTATTTTGATATCTTTAAATTTGGGCATTCATACCTCCACTCAACCTCAGTATAGCGTAAGTGAATACAATTTTATAAATATTTTAAGAAGACTATAAAATATTCATTGAAAATACAACTGCATATCACTATATATAGTTAAGATAGTTTATTTTGGTTTATTGTTATGTGTTTAAAGCTTTTTATTTGTCTGTGGACATACTCTCTGTGTTCAACAGTTTTTGCTGTTTCATCACCTGAGGTAATTAAATTATGGGAAGATGCAGCACAAGCAGTTAAATATTATTCGAATTCAGAACATATCATATCGCTGCATAACCAACTTAAAGGAAAAGTAGCACCGCATGATTTTTCAACTGTTCACCAACAAAAAAAGCGTGAATGGGAATCAACAATAGATTTTAAAAACCGCAT
>CANJAW010000198.1:0-5490 GCA_947472215.1 Chitinophagaceae bacterium | reverse complement strand
CTTAGAAAAATCACCTCAATTATTTATTATTCCCGGTTGCCTAATGGTAGTCGGGAATTTTTTATAGTAACTTTTAAAGTGTCAGCCATTACAGGATTTAAAAATAACGTTCTTCCATTATTTTTTTGTGGTGAGAAAAGTGGCCAATTATAATAAAACCCAATTCCGTTACTGAAAAGGTATTGTTATTAGCTATTCCTTTTGAATCAAGCATCGCGGCAGAAAAACTGTTAAAAAGAAATAGTGTAGATCGTCTTACTGCAACAAATTCTGCTGATAAACTTTCCCAACTCCTGGTATTGGCATTGGATACTACCGCATAATCGTTTTCGTCAAATCCAGGGAGTAAGGCAGTATCTTTTCTTGCAAAGCAAAGTGCCCGATAGGTGAAAATTCTTTCCGAATCAATAAGGTGTTGTACTATTTCTCTAAGGGTCCATTTAGCGGTTGCGTAGGAATACATTGATTTTTCTTCGGAAATAGAGGGTAGCAATGTTTTTATTTCCATTGATTGCTGTGTAAAGGCTTCTGCTAGTTGCTTTTCTTTTACCTGGTCAATATACACCTGGAAATATCCTGGCTGGTTGGTTGGAGATAAATTGCTTGTTGACATAATTGAGCCTTGGTTTTTTTAAAAATCAACTATACAATTTATTTAGAGCAAATTTGGAGACTTTACAGTTATTGCTTTTTTGATTTTTTAATGATTGGTTTGGGTAAATTTTCTTTAATAATATTTCTTTCTCCTTTTAATGTACTAGCCAATTGTAAAGCTGAATAGGCATTGAGTATACCGCCGGATTTTGACAATTCGTTAAAGGGGATAAGTTCATCTGTTCCAGGCAGGGTTACATTTTCTGTAATTATTCTGGCAGAATTCTCGATTACATATTTTACTTGTTGGGCTGAAAGGGTGGGGTAATAACTTAGGATGAGTGCAGCGGTTCCTGCTACTACTGGACAGGCCATGCTGGTGCCAGATGCAGTGCCGTAGGTGGTACCTCCAGGTATGGTGGAATATATTTGTACGCCAGGTGCAAATATGTCAACTTCTTTTTTCCCATAATTACTAAAGCTTGCTGCTAGACCACCATTTTTTGGGTCTCCACTAGCTCCCACCGTGATCCAGTTGGTAGCTTTTGCTTTAGTGTTTTTATAAATAGGGGAAGGGAAATTATCGGAGGAGTCAACATTTTTTGCATCATTACCTGCTGCGTGAACCAGTAATACCCCATTTTTTTCTGCATATTGTACAGCATCATCCACCCATTCTTTTTCAGGCGAAAATTCCTTTCCAAAGCTCATGCTGATTACTTGTGCTCCATTGTCTACCGCATAGCGAATGGCTAGTGCTATATCTTTATCATGCTCGTCTCCATCTGGTACTGCCCTCACCATCATCACCCGAACATTGTCTGCTATACCCTCTATCCCAATTTTGTTATTCCTTACAGCGGCAATGATACCTGCACAGTGGGTGCCATGGAAAGGGGTAGACGCCATGAGGTCATTATTACCATAATTACGATCGTTGATATTGGATTCATCATCTTGTACAATTTGTTTTCTGTATTCTTCCGGTGCATGATCCGCCGATTCAGCTTTTCTTAGTTGCCCTTCAAATTCATCCATAATCTGGATATTGGATATATCATCACTTCCATTGCCCTTACAAAGCTGCAATAAAAACATCCGGGTCTTTTTAGCATCTGCATCGGTTGCTACGTACTTTTCGAGGTCTGTACAGTTGTATTCTTTTTTATTTAGCTCTTTTGCAATAACAGAGTCGCCTTTCAAAAAAACAGGAAATAATTTTTTTATAAACGTAATCTCATCGATATTGACATCACCGATTATTTTTTTTTGGGTATTTTTAAAGAGCGTCCACTCAGCTTTTTCTATTTCATTTAATGATGATTCGTCCGCAGTGAGGTTGTTGTATTTTAATTTATATTTATTGTATACACGGGCGGCCTCATAACTGTCTTTTTTAACATTTCTACCATCTTTTCCTCCTAAAAAATTCCAGCCGTGAATGTCATCTGTATAGCCGTTATGGTCATCATCGATTCCATTATAGGGTATTTCTTTTGGGTTGGTCCAAAGAATGGATTGCAGGTCTTCATGAAGGGTATCTATACCACTGTCAATAACAGCTACAACGATTTGCTTGCTTTTTAATTTTTTACTCTGGATTAAGCTATAAGCCTTCTCCAGACTAATTCCATACACACCAGTACTGTCTAGGTTTTGAATATGCCAGTTTTTGGATAATTCATTGTGGGTGCTTTGTGAAAAGGAGTTAGTGCCAATAAAAATGGCAAGGGTGATGTATAAAAAATAATGCTTCATTGATATATTTTTTTGAAATGTAATTTATAGAAAACCACTCAAAATAAAATGCTAAATTTAGTGATTGCTGCCTAGGTTTATGCTATTTAGTCATTTAGGTATTATTTGAGATTATAGCGCAGTATTGTACGTTAAGTAGTGGATTGGAAAATCAAGGGACGGTATTATATTAGCTTTAAATATTCCAAACACACTGCTTCCACTTCCACTCATGCTAGCATACAGGGCTCCTTTTTCATAGAGCGATTCTTTTATGAATTGGATGGAGGGGAATTTTTCAAATACCGGAATTTCAAAATCATTTACAAGTTGCTCTTTCCAGTTCTCCATTGGCCCAGAAATAATCGTAGCCAAATCATTTCCCTCGTTCATTGCGTTGTTGGATGCATTTGAATCTAGCTGAAATTGAGAAAATGCCCATCTTGTATTGATATGAATACCTGGATTAATTACTACTAATCGGTAACCGCTTAGAGAAAGCTGAATCGGTTGCAATTGCTCACCGCGTCCTGAGGCTAGGCAAGGGTTGTTGGCTATAAAAAAAGGGCAGTCGCTTCCCAGTTGTAAAGCATATGCCAACAGTTGATTCTCTGATAGATTGAGTGAATAATTTTGATTCAGTGCATGTAAAGTAAATGATCCATCAGCTGAACCACCGCCCAAGCCAGCCCCCATCGGGATGGCTTTGTGTAAATGTAATTTTATGGAAGGCAGGGTAGGGAAATCATTCTTCAGCAGTTGCCAGGCTTTTATGCAAAGATTGTCTTTTTGATCGCCTACAATTGGTATGCCTGATTGGGTAAACTCAACACCATCGCCGGACTTGCTATCGTCAATGATTTCTAGGGCATCCTTCAAGGGTACTGGAAAAAAAAAGGTCTTAATATCGTGATATCCATCAGCCCTTTTGCCAGTGACTTGTAAGCCAAGATTGATTTTGCAATTTGGGAAGAGGAGCATTTATAGAAATGTTTTTTTTAACTGATAACAGGTTAAATTATAACTGATAATTGGTTAACTGAAAACTGAAAGTTGTTAAACCGTACATGTATTAAATAATTCGAATGAGTTGAAAATTAAGGAGTTATCAGTTTTTAGTTGTTAGTTAACAGTTGTCAGTTTTCAGTTATCCAGTTATCAGTTAACAGCTACCTTTTCGTTCTACTTTTAATTTCATCCCTAATTGTAATGGCCCTTATGTAGTCTTCTTGTTCCAATACTTCAGTAAGTAGGCTATCTAACTCTTCTAGTGAGAGGGATTGTAAATTATTTTTGTCACCAGTATCATTGGTTACTTCAGCAGAAGTTTTTTTCTTTTTGGTATCTCCTTCCATTAATATGCCGGCGCTATCTAATATGTTATCGTATGTGTAAATGGGACAGCCAAATCTTACGGCCAATGCAAGTGCATCGGAAGTGCGGGAATCAATTTCAACAGTATCTTTTTCGCTGCTGCACACTAGTTTACTATAAAAAATACCTTCTTGTAAGTCGTTGATAATAACTTCATGCAATTCAACCCCGAATGCCATCATGAAATTTTTCATTAAGTCGTGGGTTAGGGGGCGACTAGGACTCATGCGCTCCAAGGCAACAGCAATAGCCTGAGCCTCAAACCCTCCAATTACAATGGGTAGACGGCGTAAGCCATTTACTTCACCCAATACAACCGCATAGGAATGGGTTTGGGTAATACTATGCGATAAAGCAACGATTTCTAATTCAATTTTCTTCATAAATAATTTACGAAACTAAGTGATTTTAAGCAATTTTAAATTGCTTTCATTCCTGTATATTTTCAGAATCGGATAATGGGGTTTATTTATTTGTTTTTAAGAAGTTTCGGGGGCTTTTTACCTACAATACCTATCCCTTCTTCACATCAATTTTCTTAGTTCTCTTTATGGCAGAGAGTTTTAAAGGATTTGCTATTTTGGATAAGGGTTGGATGATTGATAGCTTAGTTAATTGAATTTGATAGTATAATCAGGTGAAAAACTATGCAATGCTTGCTATTAGTTGCTCAATTGATTGAGTTATATATAACTAATTTACAATACAAATTAATGTATTTTTATTAATTTTTCAACTTTTTGACCGCTTCAATAATCTTTGGCATTACTTCAAAAGCATCTCCCACAATTCCATAATCGGCTACTTTAAAAAAGGGAGCTTCTGGATCCTTGTTGATAACTACGATGGTTTTACTCCTATTTACTCCTGCCAAATGCTGAATGGCCCCAGAGATACCAATAGCGAAATATAAATTAGGGGCGATGGCAAGCCCCGTTTGACCAACATGCTCATGGTGAGGCCTCCAGTCACTATCAGCTACTGGTCGACTACAGGCGGTAGCCGCGCCCAATAATTTGGCTAAATCAGTTACCAATCCCCAATTTTCAGGTCCCTTTAAGCCTCGTCCGCCACTGATTACTATATCTGCTTCTGATAGAGGAACTTCCCCTTCAATTTTGTTGGTTGCCATAACCTGTACTTTATTTACAACATTGGTTGCAGCAAATGCTTTCACTGTGGCTATGCCCTCAGTGGTAGTGATGGGATATGAATTCGTATTGAGGGTGATGATTTTTATAGGTGTATTGATGGCAACATGGGCAAATGCCTTACCACTGAATACATTTTTTTGAACCACAAATCCATTACTAGTATCAGGAAGTGCAATCGCACCAGCAACTAGACCAGCTTTCAATAATACACTCAAACCCGGTGCAATAGACTTGCCCTGAAGATTGTTGGACAATATGACTACGCTGGCATTTGAGCTGGTAACAAGTTCCGCAATGACCTTTGCTAGTACTTGCGCATCAGCCTGTCCTGGCGTCACTTCATTAATAGTATGTACTGTAGTAATACCATATTGCCCTAGTGCAGTTAAATCATCACTAACCTTGCCCAATACGACCGCTTCGGTCGGCACACCCAACATTACTGCAATCTGTGCTCCATAGCAAGCTGCTTCTAAAGAGGATTTGCGGATTTCGCCATCGGCCTGGTCTAAAAATATTAATACACTCATGGTAATTGATAGTTGAATAATTGATAAATTTCTTAACTGATAACGGATTAACTGAAAACTGATTAACTGATAACTGAAAACTGAAAACTGAAAGTTCTTAG
>CANJAW010000197.1:0-5536 GCA_947472215.1 Chitinophagaceae bacterium | reverse complement strand
TACTTATGGTCAAAAATAATCGTGTATGACTCTATTAATGCACTTCCAATAATTTAGTACTGCACCAGCCCTTTTTTCTAGTTGCATGCTGCTGGTTCAAAACTGATGGAAGGCATTTAGAAAATTTGAGTAAAATAATATTTTTTTGCACTTGCATTTCATCCATTAAGTGAGTATTTTTATACCTCAAGGATGAAATACAAGTATCCCTTTATTAACTACACCTCCTTATACCATAACTCCTCCTCCCCAAGGGAAATACTCCATACTTTAATATGGATTATTTTATTTCACTCAGATTAACTTATACAACATGAGCAGGAATTGGTATATTATTTACACAATCAACCAAAGAGAAAAAAAAGTAGCAACGGTTCTTAATCAAAAAAAAATTATCAATTATTTACCCTTCAATACTATTATCCCTACAGACTCACTTAACTCCAAAGCAATCAAAAAAACCTTATTCAAATCACAAATATTCGTTTATATTTCAGCAGATGAAATATCGCAAGTGAAACAAATACCCGGCATTATCAACTTTCTTTACTGGCTTGATAAACCTGCAATCATTCAACAACAGGAAATTGAGACAATTAAGCAAATAACCGCCAAGTATTCAAATATCAAACTTGTTAGATCAGCTGTTAAACTATTTCAAGAGGTTAGTATAGTTGAAGAAACTGTTTTTTCAAGCAAAATGAATTTAGACAGAAATGATTCAAAAATCGTTGAAATCACATTGCCTTCAGTAGGGTATACTATGATAGCTGAAAAAGAGGCCATCCAACCATTGATTTTGAAGAAAGAACTAATAGATGCTAACCAATATTCCCAATATATTCATGCAATAAACTAGCTTATCCATAGTGTTGGGATCGCTACCTATAAGCCTACCAAGTATCTGCAACCACCCTGTTTTAATAGGTTTCATGCAGCGTTTATTCAATAGCCAAATGGCGGATGGAAGGATTTTATTATTTGCTTTCTAATGATAGCAAAAAAGCAGTTTTCAACGTAAAGCCATCGAATTTGGGGGACATTTATACGCCAAAAAACGTTATTTTTGAAAACTGAATAGTTGGGGGAAATCCTTCTTTTCAGCATACAACTATGATATCCCCATTTAACAAGCTAATCTATATCGACGAATTTTCTGCTACCCCAAAATATCAACAACTCGCCAATTGTATCATAAAGGCTATTGAATCCAACAAACTACAGCTCGATGATGTTCTCCCTTCTATAAATGAACTAAGTTTTGAATTTGAAATTTCGAGAGATACCGCTGAAAAAGGGTATAAATATTTAAAGAAAATAGGTATTATTGGCTCGGTTCCAGGTAAGGGCTATTATATCAAAAGTAGCAATATTGAAAGAAAAGTAAAGGTTTTTTTACTCTTTAATAAGCTAAGTGCACATAAGAAAATCATCTACGACTCATTTGTAAGTACGCTGGGCGATGCCGCCACCATTGACTTTTATATTTACAATAATAGCTTGCCTTTGTTTAAAAAACTATTACTCAACTCAAAAGAAGACTACAATTATTATGTCATTATCCCCCATTTTATGGATGGAACTGAGCAAGCAGATAAAGTAATCAACTCTATTCCAAAAGAAAAATTGATTTTACTCGACAAATTGGTTCCGGGAGTTACCGGCAATTATGGAGCTATCTATGAAAATTTTGAAAAGGATATTTACAAAGCCCTGGAGGAAGCACTGCCGCTGCTAAGCAAGTATAATACAATCAATATTATTTTACCCGAACACAATACGTACCACATTGGAATCACCACTGGCCTTAGTGAATTTTGTCTGGAATATGCATTCAACTATAAAATAGTACACCATATTAGCAATGAAGCAATTAAAAAGGGGGAAGTCTATATCAGCCTGATGGAAGATGATCTGGTAAATCTGATAGAGAAAATATTAGACCAACATTTAGTATTGGGCAAAGAGGTAGGAGTGATTTCCTACAACGAAACTTCCATTAAAAAAATTATAATGAACGGCATCACTACAATCTCCACCGATTTTAAAATGATAGGCGAAAAGGCTGCCGAATTAATCTTACATAAATCAACCGAACATATTGAGGCGAGATTTTATTTAACTGTACGGAATTCACTCTAGCTCTAAGGATTTAGATATATTTTTACCGACTGTACAGGATGGTTGTTTTTTAAATTAATAGCAAATTTATTTTTTGGATATGTTCGATTTTCTAATGAATTGAGACACTCCTTTTTAAAATTTACTCAAATTTTTACATATGAAATCTTTCACGCAACGCCTCGTTTTATTTTCCTTACTATTTTTGGGTGTCCTGTCAACTTCACTGGCACAGGTAAAACTAGCCTCTATATTCACAGACCAGATGGTTTTGCAACAAAAGGCATCCGTTTCAATTTGGGGATGGGCAAAGCCTGGGGCAATAGTGACTATCACTCCCTCCTGGGATCATAAAAAGCAAATTACCAAAACAACGCTTGAGGGAAAATGGGAACTAAAAATTTCCACCCCAGCTGCAGGGGGCCCTTATGAGCTAGTTATTAGTGATGGCAAACCTTTCATTCTTCACAATGTTCTGCTAGGTGAAGTTTGGCTTTGTTCTGGACAATCCAATATGGAAATGCCCATGAAGGGTTTTAAAGGGCAACCGATTATTGGTTCCAATGATGCTATATTAAAATCAACCAATGATCAAATTAGACTTTACACAGTTCCCCGGTCGGCAAAAAGCACCCCACAACAAAACAGTAAACCATCCTCATGGAAAGAAGCAGTTCCTGAGTCGGTAAGCGATTTCAGTGCCACTGGTTATTATTTTGGTCGACTGCTGAATGAGTTGCTGAAAGTGCCGATTGGTTTAATTAATGTAAGCTATGGGGGCACTGATGTAGAAACATGGATGAGTGCAAATACGATGAGAACATTTTCAGCTGCAACCATACCCGCCATTACTGATTCTATCCGCTTACCCAACCGAACACCAACTGGTTTATTCAATGGCATGATTCATCCTATCATTGGATATGGAATAAGGGGTGCAATCTGGTACCAGGGAGAATCCAATTGCGACCGACCTCAACAATATTTGCAACGATTTTCTGCGATGGTAAAAGAATGGCGAACCCTTTGGGGCAGAGATGATTTCCCATTTTATTTTGCACAAATTGCACCCTACGAGTATGCCAAGATAGCTTCCTCCAAACAATCAACTCAAATCAATTCAGCTTTTTTAAGGGATGCACAAAGAAAATCGGCGGATAGCATTCCCCATTCAGCCATGGCTTCCTTACTTGATATAGGAGAAGTGAATAGTATTCACCCTGCCAATAAAAAAACCGGTGGGGAAAGGCTGGCCTACTTGGCACTTGCGAAAACTTATGGCATCAAAGGATTTGGTGCTGATAGTCCCACCTTCGATTCATTATTAATAAAAGATAGCCTTGCCACTATACAATTTAAAAATGCAGGCAACTGGTTAAGCTCCTTTGGAAAAGAGCTAACCCTATTTGAGATAGCAGGGAAGGACAAAGTATTTCATGCCGCCAATGCGGTAATATCCAAATCAACTGTTATCATTTCATCATCACAAGTAAGGGAACCAGTTGCAGTAAGATATGCCTTTTCAAATTTTGTAGTAGGTGAATTATTCGGTACAGATGGACTACCGGTTTCATCTTTTAGAACAGATGACTGGTAATATTCAATTCTTATTTATGAAACCAATATTTAACTACTATACTAAAAATAACCACTCTGACAGAACTTTTGGTAGGCTATTTTTCTATCTGCTAGCTTATCATTTTCCTTTTAAAAAGTATTTTAATTGGATTGCAATAATCTTACTGATTGTAGTATTCCAAGATAGTGCAAGGGCGCAAGCCAATGAATTAAATAACTGCAATATCATTTGGGATAAACAGAGTAAAAATTCTGGAGAATCAATGACCTGTGGTGGTGGTGATATTGGTTTGAATGTATGGGTTGAAAATGGTGACCTATTATTTTATATCGCAAAAAGCGGCAGTTTTGATGAAAACAATGCGCTGCTAAAACAGGGAAGAGTAAGGATTCATTTGTCGCCCAATCCACTTGATAAGATCCGATTCAAACAGGAACTGCTATTAAAAGATGGCTATGTAAAAATCACCGCAGGTAATGCCCTTTTAAACACAACTGTTCGGATTTGGGTAGACGTTTTTAACCCAGTGATACATGTAGAGATCAAAAGCAGCAAAGCTTTAGTTACAACCGCATCATTTGAAAATTGGCGATATCGGGACCGCATAAACGCTTCAACTGAAAACAATGCCAATTCCTATAAATGGGCTCCGCCCTCACCAGTAATTACTTATAAAGATGTGGTAGATTTTAATGACGACCGCGTATTATTTTATCACCGTAATAAACAAGCTCCTTCAATATTTGATTTAACGGTTCAACAACAGGGGCTAGAAGATAGCAAAGATCAACTCTACAATCCTATAAAAGATTTAACCTTTGGAGGAATGATGGAGGGAGCCAATATGACAGCAGCGGGCACCACTATGGGTACCTACCTTAATACAGACTATACAGCCTGGAAACTACAAAACAAATCGCCACAAAAAAATCAGAAAATTACTATCTACCTTCAAAGCGAACAATCGCAAAATATAGAAAAATGGGAGTCAGGATTACAATACATCATCCAACGAACTAGGGGAAAAGAAGCTGCAGCATTTATTGCCAACAACAACTGGTGGCAGCAATTTTGGAACAGAAGTTTTATTTTTATCAACCCGGATGCAGCCGATAAAAATTCTGAACCCTGGCAGGCAGGGAGAAATTATCAATTATTTCGCTACCTCCTTGGTTGCAATGCTTTTGGTAAATCCCCTACAAAATTTAATGGCGGCTTATTTACCTATGATCCTTCCTGTACGGATAGCAATTTGACATTCACTCCGGATTTTAGAAAATGGGGCGGAGGCACCCACACGGCTCAAAACCAGCGGTTGGTTTATTTTCCCCTTATTAAAACTGGTGACTTTGATTTGATGCAACCTCAGTTTAATTTCTATTTGCAAAATTTAAAAAATGCAGAAATTAGAACCAGAAAGTATTGGAACCATCCAGGAGCTTTCTTTCCAGAGCAGATGGAAAATTTCGGATTTTCAAATTATGCCGAATACGGAACCAAACGCCCTGAAGGTTTTGACAAAGGTGTTGACTATAATAAATGGCTAGAATACGAATGGGATACCGTATTAGAATTTTGCCTAATGATGCTCGAGCAAGATCGGTATGCGAATAATGACATTTCCGAATACCTTCCTTTTATAGAAAGTTGCCTAACTTTTTTTAATGACCATTACCAATGGCTGGCAAAACAACGGGGAAGAATTTCATTGAATGAAAACAGGCAGTTGATCTTGTATCCAGGATCAGCAGCGGAAACTTATAAAATGGCCTACAATGCCAGCTCCACCATTGCAGGATTAAAAACAATACTAACCCGATTACTTGAATTACCCTC
>CANJAW010000196.1:0-5553 GCA_947472215.1 Chitinophagaceae bacterium | reverse complement strand
GCCTTGTATACAAACTTCTCTTTAGGGAGGGTATTTTTAGTTGCAGCGCTATCAATGGAAATAGTTTTTGGTTTGAGCTTATTTTTCTCCCTTTCTTCAATCATATCAGCATATCTTGAAAGAACAAGGTATTTTAAGCGTTTACGCCAAACTTCTTTTTTATCAGTTTCTGTGATAGGGAAATTTACTTTATCACCATCCAAAACAATATTTTCCTCTTTGCTGAAATCAAAAGGCTTGGATAAAATTAATTTGAAATACTCAGAGGCTTGAATCAATCGGCGGGTATACGATTGGCTAATCAAATAAAAAGATTCCAGCTTTTCGCCGTGAATCTCATTATCAATTTTTGATTCAAAACGTTTGAAACTATCTAGGTCAGTTTGAAGAAAGATGGTTTTATCATCATCCAAATCGGCAATAAAACGCTTCAGTACTAATTTAGAGAAATCATCATTGATTGTACGGGGACTTAAATGTCCCTCTTCTAATAACATTCCTACATTTTGCAGAATCTTTTCATTCTTAGATTTTGGGTTATCATCTGATTTCCCCTGTGTTTGAAAAGCCAAAAAAAGTATGGTTCCGGTAAGCACCAGAAATACGGGAAAAAATTTTTTACTCATAATGATTTGCTGGATTTTTAGCATCCGGTAAAATTAACGTAAAAACTATATTAGTTATTGGATAAACTTTTCAATTTTAGGCCAATTATTTCACAAAATAATAAAGGGTTTGACAATTTTTACCATCTTTCAGACATCATTTCTGACGTTTTCTCTGACTTTTTACTGAAAATTATCAGTAAAATCTAGTAAAAATTCTCAAACCCTTATCCAATCTACATTTTAAGTGGGTAATCGAGGGGGCTCGAACCCCCGACCCTCAGAATCACAATCTGATGCTCTAACCAACTGAGCTACGACTACCGTATTTTTTATTGGATGGCAAAAATAGCAAAAAACAGTTCCTTAACAAAATTACATTTGAAATACTTATTAATTGTGTTTCTTTGTAATATAAAAATTTATATGAATAGTACGGGAATAACCATGACCATTTTGCTATCTGCCTTCACTGGTTGGGTTACAACATGGCTAGCCATTAAAATGCTTTTTCACCCTAGAAACCCTATAAAAATTATCGGATTTACCATTCAGGGGATTTTTCCAAAAAACCAGCGCCTAATTGCACAAAAACTTGGCCAGGTAGTGAGTAAGGAACTGCTATCATTTGATGAAATTGAAGCGAAAATTACCAATCCAGCAAATTTACAAAAACTGCGCCCTGATATTGAAGCACATATTGATCATTTTCTTCGCAATAAGTTAAAAGACGTATTTCCCATGCTATCGATGTTGATTGGAGACAAAACGATTAATCAACTGAAAGAGGCCTTTTTACAAGAGTTGGAGTCCCTATTCCCTGTTTTAATGAAAAACTATATGAATAAACTACAGGAGGACTTAGATCTTGAAAAAATTGTTACAGAAAAAGTGGCTAATTTTTCATCGGGTAAATTGGAGGATATTCTAAACCAAATCACCAAAAAAGAATTTAAATTTCTAGAAATCATCGGAGGTGTATTTGGTCTGATAATCGGACTTGCCCAGGTTTTGGTAGCCTTTCTTACAAAATAACACCATTTCAAATAAGTACTATTTCAATTTTAGTCAACATCCACTAGCTATCTCCCTTTCTCTCGGGGTACATAAAATCCCTTTTTGCACCAAAGCCTTTTTTTAAATTCAATTTTTAAACTAATAATCACACTCTCAACGCTATTCTACCGCTTATCAATTATCAGGTAAATAGGTTCGTATTTAAAAAGGAACTTGCGGTTTTTATATTAACTACAACCAAACATTTCGATGAAATCACTTACACATTTACTTTTTTCAATTTTTCTAACCTTATTTACCCTAAGCTTATTTGCTCAATATCCCGGTGCAGCTGGCAGAATGGCTGGCCAAAATATGAATGTGGGCCATTTTTATGGAAAGATAATAGACTCTTTAAGCAATAAGCCTATTGTAGCAGCTTCAGTTCAACTTCTTCAAAATAAATTTGATTCTATCACCAAAAAGAGAAAAGATGTAATTGTTTCAGGTATGCTCACCTCCAAAAAAGGTGAATTTAGCCTGGAAAATTTGACCGTAATGGCAACCTATAAATTGGTAATTACTGCAATTGGCTATAAATCAATAGAACAAAAAGCAGCTTTTGTTTTGAATATGGCGGCAGTAAAACCAGGTGGCGACATGAGCAGCATGTTAAGTGCGGTGGATAAAGACCTTGGTAATTTTAAAATGCAAACGGATGCACAACAACTGGAAGGAGTAACCGTAACTGCTGACAAACCTTTGCTAACGATGGGGATTGACCGAAAAATATTTAATGTGGAAAAGAATTTATCCAGCATTGGCGGAACTGCAGTGGATGTAATGAAAAATGTACCCAGCGTAAGTGTTGACATTGATGGAAATGTTAGTTTAAGAAATTCGTCCCCACAAATATTTGTAGATGGCCGACCAACTACTATGACCCTAGATCAAATTCCAGCAGATGAAATTGCAACGGTTGAAATCATTACCAACCCTTCGGCGAAATTTGATGCCTCTGGCGGTGGGTCCGGCATTTTAAACATCGTTTTAAAAAAGAACAGAAAAGCAGGATACAATGGTAGTATTCGTACGAGTATCGATAGCCGTGGCAAGCCAGGCTTTGGAGGGGATATTAATATCAAACAGCAAAAAATAAATTTTTTCGCTTCCACCCAGTCAGGTTTTCGAAAAAGCCTATCCACCGCCAACACCACTCGAACCGATTTTATCAATAATGCAACGGCTCATTTAACCCAAAATAATGCACCTATTGGAAAAGGTTTTTTCGGTTTTGGAAAGATGGGACTAGATTATTTTATAGACAACCGAAATACCCTGAGTATTGCAGGAAACATTATGGGCGGAGCTTTTCACAATACAGATGAGCTCAACATTAACAGGGATACCGTTTATTCCAACCGAACCATAACCGACTATGGCATCCGAAATACCAATAGCAAATTCCAATTCAATAATTATGGTTCAACCCTAAGTTTTAAACACAATTTCGCAAAAGCCAATAAGGAATTTACGGCAGATTTGAATTACAACTATAGTAAGAATGAAAATGATAATCAAATTTCCACTCAATACTTTTACCCAAGTTCCAATCCAAAAACCCCCCTTCTTTACCAAAGTGCAATAGGTGGTGGTTCTAGCAAATACTTCACCGCACAAACCGACTATTCCAATCCCATTACCAGTACTACTAAAATTGAAACCGGAGCAAGGGTAGCCATTAGAAGTTTCAACAGTTTTAATAACAACTACTTCAAAAACGCTTTGAACGGTACCGATATTTCTATTCCCTCCATGAACAATAGCTACCAATTTACTGACAGGGTGCTGGCAGCTTATGGGACTTTTTCTCAACAGATCAAAAAATTTAGTTATCAAGTAGGTCTGAGACTTGAAAGCTCGAAATATGATGGGACACTTATTAGTAAAAATCAAAAGTTTGCCAATGAATACCCTTTTAGCCTTTTCCCTAGTGCATTTGCAACTTATAAACTAACCGACAAACAAGACATTCAGTTAAATTATTCCAGAAAAATAAACCGACCAAATTTCTTCCAGTTGATTCCCTTTATCGACTATACCGATTCGCTCAACCTCAGCAAAGGAAACCCGAATCTAGTACCTGAATTTACGAACTTATTAGAATTTTCATACCAAAATCAACTGAGCAATGGACATAATTTGCTTTCTACGGTTTATTTTAAAAACACCAACGATCTAATCGCCCGCTACCAATATCCAGAAAAAAATCCAAATACATCCGCTAAACCGGATACTGTTTTGCTAACCAGCTATGCCAATGCTTCTCGAAGCTATACTTATGGATTGGAGCTAACTTCTAAGGATAAAATATCTAAAGTATGGGATATCACCAGTAATCTGAACCTCTTCAATGTAATATTAAAAGCAGGTAACCTTCCGGGTGGTGTTGACAACAATCAGTTAAGCTGGTTTTTTAAAATCAACAATAATTTCAAATTACCCAATAATTATTCAATTCAGTTAAGCGGAGACTACCAAGCCAAAACCCTTGTACAACCAGGAGGAGGCATGCCTATGCGCGGAATGATGTTTGGAAGTGGAAACATTCCTTCTAGCCAGGGGTATATCAAGCCTTATTATGGGATAGACATAGCAATTAAAAAAGATTTTCTTAAGAACAACACTGGTTCCCTAACCTTACAGATAAGTGATATTTTCCGTACTAGATTAAACAGTAATTATTCTCAATCAATTTACTTTATTCAGGAAACGGAACGTCGCAGAGACCCGCAAATGCTCCGTTTGAATTTCAACTGGCGCTTTGGTAAATTTGATGTATCCTTATTAAAACGCAAAAATATGAAGGGGGAAATGGAGAATATGCAACAAGGTATGCAAGGAGCTAGCCAACAATAATATTTAATAAAATATACAACATTGGCCCGTAAATAATAGCCCAAGGGATATTATTTACGGGCATTTTTATTAATTTTTAACGTATTTCTATTACAATTTTATCTCCATTCCTATAGATTTTAATAGAGGCCCTTTACTTTCCCAAATAGCCTTTGATCTACCCTTGGTAGATTTAAAAAATTTAAGTTAAATTGCCGCTTCATACTCAAATCAATTCATGAAAAATAGCACATTCAAAAATATCCTTCCACATGCCATCGCTGTGTTGATATTTCTATTAATTTCTGTTGCCTATTGCTTACCCGTTTTTCAAGGAATGGTAGTTAGTCAGCATGACATGCTAGGATCAAGGGGGATGACCCAACAGTCGATTGAATTTTTTGAAAAATATGGAAGGTACCCTTTATGGACTAATTCTATGTTTGGCGGGATGCCAACTTTTCAAATTTTAATTGCAGCCAAATACAATATTGGCATCTTAAGTTTGAATCAACTTTTCACCCTTTTTCTACCCTCTCCTGCCAGCTTGTTCTTTTTGTCTTGTATTTGTTTTTACATATTAACGCAGGTTGTTAAATTAAAACCATGGGTAGGAATCCTAGGTGCACTGGCGTATGCCTTTGCTTCGTACAATGCAATTATAGCAATGGTAGGGCATGTAACCAAATTTGCATCCATGGGCTATGCACCACTTGTTGTGGCAGGCATTCTTTTGCTCATGCAACGTAAATATATTTGGGGATTCTCGATTACACTTATCTCAAGCACACTGTTTTTTAATCAAAACCATATACAGATCGTCTATTATTTTATGCTGCTTTTTGTTTTTTTAGGAATCGCATTTATATTTCAAACCATACAATCAAAAGATTATAAACATTTCTTCAATACGGCCATTCTAACCATTGTTGCTATTGCAATCAGTGTTTGCTCTTTTGCCATTTTATTATTACCCACTAAAGAATACGCAGATGAAACAATGCGGGGAGGAAAAAGCGAATTAACCGTTGGTGTAAAAAAAGAAAACCTTTCT
>CANJAW010000195.1:0-5554 GCA_947472215.1 Chitinophagaceae bacterium | reverse complement strand
TTAAAATCTCCACCACTGTATCAAAAGCACTCTTTTCCAACATAATCGCACCCAATACCGCTTCTTCCAGTTCTTTAGACTGAGGCGGAACTTTTCCAAAAACCATATTTCCCAAATCAATGGAAGGTTTTCTTCTAACTTTTCTGTCTTTGTTAAGGTTGGTAAGCTCCATAGTAATTAAATTATTTTCTAGAATAAATTGTCAATTTTTCATTAAATATTGGTACCCGCTATCAATAATTTATCGAAAAGCGTATTGTCTGAAATCAATGCCCTACCGACTAATAAAAAGCCTACGGAGGAACAAATCTCTTCAACACGGCTAAGGTAAATGCAAAAAACCGATTGATTATCCACAGTACCCCCAGTCAAACTCTTTATAGTTGATTGTACACAATAAATGCACCGGCAAATCTAACTTATTAATACCTTATTCACATATTTATTAACAGGTAATATGCACAATCCGTCGCATTCTGAACTATTTTATCAACAACTGGAATTGCCCGCACTATTATTTCTGCACCAGACCCATTTTTTTTAAAGTTGGTGCATTTCTATAAATGTTTTATCAGTAATTTATTGTGTATTTTAGAGTTGTGGCGCATTATTTTCAATAAAAAAGCTGCTTTTTAATATCCGTTTTTTACGCTTACGGCTCAATAACTATCTTTGCGCCATCATATACCATTAATCAACAAACATTTAATGACCATAAGTTATAACTGGCTGAGTGAATATTTACCAGAAAAGGTAGATCCTGAAAAATTGAGTAAAATACTCACTTCCATTGGACTGGAAGTAGAAAGCTTAGAACAGTACGAAGATATAAAGGGCGGCTTACAAGGATTGGTCATCGGAGAAGTACTCAGCTGTACCAAGCATCCAGATGCAGATAAACTAAGCATTACATCGGTTGAAATTGGCAGTGAACAACCTTTGCAAATCGTTTGTGGGGCACCCAATGTTGCGGCAGGACAAAAAGTAATCGTAGCCACTATTGGAACTACCCTCTATCCGTTGAATGGAGAACCCCTTACCATGAAAAAAGTCAAAATTCGGGGGGTAGAAAGTTTTGGTATGATCTGTGCCGAAGATGAAATTGGCCTAAGTAAAGACCATGCTGGCATACTTGTTTTACCGGCAGCAACTACAATTGGAATGGCAGCCGCACAATATTTTAAACCCTATGAGGACTTTATTTTTGAAATAGGGCTTACCCCCAACCGAATGGATGCGATGAGTCATTTGGGGGTAGCAAAAGATGTGTGTGCATGGCTAACGCACCACAATAAAAAAGAAACTGCTGTAAAATCTCCTTTTAAAAATAACTTTAAGACCACTCAAAAGGGTAACCGGATTGCTGTAAGCATAGAAAACAATGAAGCTTGCCAACGGTATACTGGTGTAAGCATTCAGGGAGTTTGCATTGCGGAAAGCCCTGCATGGTTGCAGCAAAAATTAAAATGCATTGGCCTAAAGCCCATTAACAATATCGTAGATATCACCAATTTTATTTTGCATGAAACAGGCCAGCCCCTTCATGCTTTTGATGCAGATCAGATTACTGGAAAGAAGATTATTATCAAAAATCTTCCAGATGCCACCCCTTTTATTACACTAGATGAAAAGCAAAGAGCAATTTCGGCAGAAGATTTGGTGATATGCAATGAGCAATCGCCGATGTGTATTGCTGGTGTATACGGTGGACTTCAAAGCGGAGTAACCAATAACACTACCAATATTTTTCTCGAAAGCGCCTGGTTCAACCCGCTCAGTATCCGTAAAACTTCACTTCGACATGGATTGCGAACGGATGCTGCTACCCGTTTTGAAAAAGGGGTAGATATCAGCAATACAGTGAATGTATTAAAAAGAGCCGCGCTAATGATTCAAGAAATTGCCGGTGGTGAAATTGCCTCAGACATTATTGATATTTACCCAGCTCCTAAAGCAAAAGCGGAGATCACAATTAAATTCCATTATCTAAAAAAACTTAGTGGGAAAAATTATCACGGCGATACTATTAAAAATATTTTAACTGCCCTTGGTTTTGACATTATTAAGGAAGGAATGGATGATATTCGGATTGCAGTACCCTATAGCAAACCCGATATTACTATTCCCGCCGATATAGTAGAAGAGATTATGCGCATTGATGGACTTGATTTAATTGAAATACCCTCTGCCATTACGATTTCTCCCTCAGTAGAAACACTGGGCCATGCTAGCGCTTATAAAGAAAAAATAGCTGCGGGATTAACAGGCATTGGCTTTAATGAAATTTTTACCAATAGCATTACCAATGCTTCTTACTACAGCGAAGAAGTGCTGCAAACGACGGTAAAAATGATTAATAGCCTCAGCGCTGACCTCAACGTAATGCGGCCCTCCATGATGGAAACAGGTTTGGAAACTGTCGCCTACAACTGTAACCGAAGAAATACAGACCTGCAATTGTTTGAATTTGGAAAGACTTACCATACTTCCGCAGTAGGTAATTATGAAGAGCAACAACATATCAGCATTTACATTTCCGGAAATAAGCAGATTGGAGGATGGAAAGTAAAGGGCGAAAAAACAGATTTCTATTTCGCAAAAGGATTGTTTGAAAACACAATGGCGCTTTTAGGACTATCCGTAAGTAATTACCAGCGGCTAGCCGACAATAAGCTCGATGACTGTGTTCAGGCAATGGTACAAAATGAAGTAGTTGCAACATTGGGCAGCGTAAACAAAAAAACACTGGATCGATTTGATATCAAACAAAGCGTTTTTTTTATTGACATCAACTGGGATACCTTATTACAGCTTAACCAGTCCATCCAAGTACGTTATCAAGAGATTGCAAAATTTCCTGCAGCAACTAGGGACCTTTCAATGGTTGTTGACAAAACACTGCGATACGAAACTATTGAGCAGGTAACTTATGCAGCCAAACTTAAAAAATTACAATCCATCAATTTATTTGATATATTTGAGAGTGAAAAGCTTGGTGCAGATAAAAAAGCGATGGCAATTAGCCTTACTTTTTTGGATGAAGAAAAAACCTTGACGGACAAAGACATTGATGGCATGATGGCTAACTTGATTGCTGCCTATGAAAAAGAACTGAATGCAGCAATTAGAAAATAATTGCCTCGTTTAAAACAATGTAATTAGAATAACGCTCCTTTACCTTTTTGTAAATAAATAAGCTATTGCCAACTCTCTCGGAAAATATCAACCGAATCAACGCCAAACTTCAGCAATTACTGAAGCAGTACCAGTTGGTACAAAAGGAAAATCAACAGCTTACAAATGAAATAAAGGAATTGAAAATTAGCCAGGAGAACAACCTGCTGCGAATTAATCAACTGGAACAACAGGCTGGAATATTGAAGTCTGCTGCCGGCAAAATGAATGAAAAGGATAAAAAAACATTCGAACAACAAATCAATCAATACATCAAAGAAATTGATAAAAGTATAGGATTGCTAAGTGAATAAAATCTATGTCAGAGCTCATTCCCATTAACCTAGTAATAGGAGACCGAACCTACCGAATTAAAACACTCGCCAAAGACGAGGAGGTTATCCGACAGACCATTAAGACCATTAACGATAAGATAATTGAGTTTAAAACACAGTTTGCCGGCAAGGATATGCAGGATTTTATCGCCATGGTAATGATCTGGTATGCTACCCAGGGTGTACCGGAATCGAACCCCGCACTAGAAAAAGCAGTGACTGAAGCATTGCTAAAGATGGAAGTCCAAATAGATAAAGCCCTCTAAAACACAGTTCCTATCAAATAAAATGCTCCCCTAAGGAACCTTTTATGGTAAATACAGTATTTACACAGCTATCTAAATAAGATATAGGCTAATAATCGACCGCCTCCAAAACTCCAAACTAATTTTCTTATCTTCGTCCCCTAACTATCTCATTTGAACGGATGGGTGTAGAGAGGATTTATTAGATTGTGAACCGATTTAAAACAAAAAAAATCAATGGAACCGAACATACTTTCCATCATCATTGGAGCAATTGCCCTTACTACGGGGCTTTTACTCGGCAAATTCCTATTTGCCAAAAACACGACCAAACAAGTAGAAGACGCTGAAAATCAGGCTAAAAAGATTATTGCAGATGGCCAGTTACAGGCCGAAAATCTGAAAAAGGAGAAATTGCTGGAAGCTAAAGAAAAATTTGTTCAGTTAAAATCTGATCACGACAGGGATGTTTTGCAGCGTGCTCAAAAATCTAATGAAGCTGAAAACCGGATCAAGCAAAAAGAGCAATCCGTCACCCAGAAAGAGCAGAATCTTGATAAGCAAATTAAAGACAATGACGCTATCAAAGAAACCCTCAACCGCCAAATTGAAGTGGTGAATGTTAAGCGTACTGAACTGGAAAAACACCAGGAAGAACATATTCGTAGACTAGAGAAAGTTGCCGGTTTATCAGCTGAAGATGCTAGAAACCAACTCATTGAAGGGCTGAAACAGGAGGCACAAACTAGGGCGTTGGTGATTCAACAGGAAATTATAGAAGATGCTAAATTAAAGGCCAATAAGGAAGCCCGCAAAATCGTCATTCAGACTATTCAGCGTACTGCTGCAGAGCAGGCCATTGAAAACTCTATCACCGTATTTAACTTAGAAAGCGACGAAATAAAGGGATCTATCATCGGAAGGGAAGGAAGGAATATCAGGGCTATTGAAGCTGCCACTGGAGTGGATCTTATTGTAGATGACACACCGGAAGCGATCGTACTCTCCTCCTTTGATCCATTGCGAAGAGAAATCGCCCGTTTATCATTGCAGCGCTTGGTGGCAGATGGACGTATTCACCCAGCTAGAATTGAGGAAGTGGTAGAAAAAACCAAACGTCAGCTAGATGACCAGGTAATGGAAATTGGGGAACGAACTGCAATGGAACTCGGTGTTCATGGTCTGCATAAAGAATTGATTAGAATGGTAGGTCGCATGCGTTTTCGCTCATCCTATGGTCAGAATTTATTAATGCATAGTAGGGAAACCGCTAACCTCTGCGCAATTATGGCTGCAGAGTTAGGTATGAACCCTAAATTAGCCAAACGTGCCGGTCTATTGCATGATATCGGAAAAGTACCCGATGAGGAAACAGAATTGAGTCATGCACTATTGGGAGCAAAACTGGCAGAAAAATATGGGGAAAACCCTGCGGTGGTGAATGCTATCGGCGCTCACCATGATGAAATGGAGATGCAATACGTTATTTCACCTATTATTCAGGCTTGTGACGCCATTAGCGGAGCAAGGCCGGGTGCAAGACGTGAAATTATGCAGCAGTACATTCAGCGCATTAAAGACCTAGAAAACCTAGCCCAGGCCTACCAGGGGGTAGAAAAAGCCTATGCAATCCAAGCTGGAAGGGAATTAAGGGTAATTGTAGAAGCAGACAAAGTGAGTGATTCTGATAGTGACAGGCTTAGTTTTGAAATAGCACAGAAAATACAAACTGAAATGACCTTTCCTGGTCAAATAAAAGTTACCGTAATCAGAGAGAAAAGAGCGGTCAATATCGCCCGA
>CANJAW010000194.1:0-5686 GCA_947472215.1 Chitinophagaceae bacterium | reverse complement strand
ATTGTATATTTGCTACCATTTTTGATACTTAGCATTCATGAATATTTTTACTTACAACCTTACAAATATGACGAATCAGAAAAATACAAGAATCGAGGTCATGAATTTTCTAGGCCAAAAGATGGAATCGATTGTGAGTGAATTTTTAAAAGATATTGATACGAATTGGCAACCAACTGATTTTTTGCCTGATAGCAGTTCCGAAAATTTCGGATCGAGCATTAAGGAATTACAAGAATCCTGCAAAGAACTACCCTACGATTATCTAGCTGTACTAGTAGGTGATATCATTACTGAGGAAGCATTACCCACCTACCAAAGTTGGCTGACTGATGTAGAGGGGGTTGACAAAATGGAACCGCAGGGCTGGAGTAAATGGGTAAGAATGTGGACTGCAGAGGAAAACAGGCATGGTGATTTGTTGAATAAATATATATACCTATCTGGTAGAATCAATATGAAGCAAATGGAAATCAGCACTCAATATTTGATTGCAGATGGGTTTGATATTGGAACAGGCAGAGATCCTTACAGGAATTTTGTGTATACTTCCTTTCAGGAAATGGCCACCAATGTATCGCATCGCAGAACTGCCACCATTGCTAAGACGCATGGCTGTGTACAACTTTCCAAGATATGTGGCGTAATAGCTGCAGACGAGGCCCGTCATGCAAAGGCTTATAAAAGTTTTGTAGGAAAAATATTTGAGATTGACCCCAGCGAGATGATGCTGGCATTTGAGGATATGATGCGAAAAAAGATTGTCATGCCGGCACATTTTCTACGCCAATCTGGAGAAAAAATAGGACAGGCATTTGATCATTTCAGCGATGCAGCCCAGCGCCTAGGTGTTTATACCACATTGGACTATACCGATATTTTAGAATCCTTAGTGAATGAATGGAATATTTCCAACATAAGCGGCATCAATGACAAAGCTGAAAAAGCAAGGGACTACCTCATGGCCTTACCAGAAAGATTTAGAAAAATAGCAGGAAGAAACCAGAAGGCCCCGTTGGAATACCAATTCAACTGGATCAAATAAGTAATTCACCTGCAATTTATTTTTGGAAGAAATAAAATTAGGGTGTTACAATCAAGTGTTAAAAATCAACACTCACTTAAACTGATGGGGATATTCACGGCCAACCCTCCGTCAGAAGTTTCTTTGTATTTACTGCTCATATCCAAAGCTGTATTCCACATAGTTTTAATCACGCCATCCAGACTTACTTTAGCAAAATCAGGTGAACTCTGAAGGGCGAGTTGACTTGCAGTAATGGCTTTGATAGCTCCCATCGTATTTCTTTCAATACAGGGTATTTGAACTAGCCCCTTAATAGGGTCACAGGTTAAGCCAAGATGATGCTCCATGGCAATTTCTGCTGCCATTAAGGTTTGGCGTTGGGTTCCACCCATACACTCGGTAAGTGCAGCTGCTGCCATCGCACTACTTACGCCAATTTCAGCCTGACAGCCGCCCATTGCTGCAGATATGGTCGCCCCCTTTTTAAAGATGCTACCCACTTCACCAGCAGTTAATAAAAATTGAATGATCTTTTCATCGGTAACCTCCTCACAAAAACAAATGTAATATTGGAGCACGGCAGGTATTACACCGGCAGCACCATTAGTGGGTGCGGTAACTACCCTGCCAAAAGAGGCATTCTCTTCATTGACTGCTAGGGCAAAACAACTTACCCAGTCTAAGGTGTATTTAAAAGCATTTCCTCCTTGTCGTATTGCGGAGATCCAGCTATCGTAATCCTGGTAAGTTTTGTCTTGGATTAATCGCTTATTGAGCTCATATCCTCTTCGCCTTACATTAAGTCCGCCGGGTAAAATACCTTCTGTATGGCAGCCTTTATAAATACATAGCTTCATAACCTTCCAGATATTCAATAGATCAATTTTTACCTGCTCCTCTGAACGCCAGGTTAGCTCATTTTCCATGACCACTTCACTAATACCCATACCTGTTTTCATACACCAATGTATCAGTTCGTGGGCAGTATTGATAGGAAAAGGAAGTATACTTGCTCCCTTTTCTGCTAAAGCTGGTCCATCTTTTACTACAAACCCTCCTCCAATGGAATAATATGTTTCAGCAAATGTTTCACCGCTTTCCAATGTTACTAAAAATGTCATCGCGTTGGGATGAAAGGGAAGTGACTCAGAAAATAAAAACACAATATCATTTGCAGCAGAAAACTCAACTCCATGGATACCATTTAATCGGATTTTCTTCTCCTCTTTAATCTGCTGCAATTTGGCACTGATAGTGGTAACATCAAAAATTATTGGATCCTCACCACTCAGTCCCAACTGAATCGCTACATCTGTACCATGCCCCCTACCAGTTTTGGCAAGGGAACCATAGAGTAGCACTTGGGTATTTTTTACCCGCAGCAGATTTTTTTTCTCCTCTAGCGACTTTAAAAAAAGCTGTGCCGCTCGCCATGGACCAAGCGTATGACTACTACTAGGACCAATGCCAATTTTAAACATATCAAATATGGAAATGGCTTCCTGTCTCAAGGGGGTAGCTTTATTTATTGAACATCCAATAGTTCGATTGTAAATACTAGATTTGAATTGGGTGGAATAGATGCCCCCGCTCCTGCACTTCCATAACCCAAGGAAGGAGGAATATACAAAATAACAGAACCGCCTTTTTGAACTAAAGGAATTCCAATCTGCCAGCCGGTAATTAACTGTCCTAGCGAAAAGGCAACACCTGTGCTATTTTGATCGAAAGGGGTGGCAGAAGTAGTTAATCTTCCGATATACTTCACCGTTACAGTAGAGCAAACCACTGGAGTTGTTCCAGATCCAGGAGAATTAATTTTATAAAATATTCCGCTTGAATGCTGGGTATAAGGCAATGAATTAGCATCTAACCAAGCCTTTAAACTGGTGATTTCTGCAGCAGTTGCCACTGCGGTGGGTGCCGTATAAGTACATTTTTCAGCCGTGGACGATTTGTTACATGCTGATAACAACAATGTTAAAGCCAGCATGAGTGAAAATAATTTTTGCATGATTTTTTTTTAATTAATGGATGTTGGATGTATTGATAGATTTTTTTCCTTTGATTTAAGTTCTTTATAAAGTTGCTCATTCATTTCCCACTTATACTGCATTCTGAAATATGCATAAAAAAAAACCACCGCCAACATAGCGACTACGGCAGTAAAAAACATACCAGGTGAGGTGCCTGAAATTTTCATATACCAATCGGGCAGAAAAATTCGAATCACTACCACCAATAAAATAATAGGGAGCCCAAACAATAATGCCATTGGAAAACCGCTGGTAAGTTTACTCATAAAAGTATTTTGCCTTTCCCGGTTCGTTTCCCAATACCGAAGAAAAGACATCTCCTTTTCACTAATCATTTTGTAAAGTTAACCAATTAATGGGATGTAGTTTTGCAAAGTGAGTAATATTAAGTAGGTTTGGATTAACTAAAGGCAGTTTTGTGAAAATAGAACGGATGATCGTACGATACTTGTACACTAACAAAAAAGTAACCCTTCAGGGTATTGGTACTTTTATTTTAGATCCATCGATACTTTTACCGCATGGTACTGAAAAAGAGAAAGATATCGTAATGCCCGAAAACGCCTTTCAATTTGAATTCGACTTAAAGGCCGGGGAAGACATAGGATTGATTGGTTACATTGTACAACATACCGGCAAAATGTTTCCACTTGCTTCCTCCGATCTTGATTCCTACGTTACGTTGGCAAAACAATTTTTAAATATTGGCAAACCCCTCGTTATTGAAGGTGTAGGAACTGTTCAAAAAACACAACAGGGAGATTACCAATTTATTCCTGGTAATTTTATAACCCCTAAAATAGATGATTTTCCGAAACAAATAAGAGAGAAGAGAGACGATACGATATCTTTTGAGAGTGAAGGAAAAGTAAATAACAACCTCAGAAATTTATGGATGGCCTTAGCCGCTTTCGCAATAATTCTAGTAGGAATGGGAATTTATTATCTACTAAGCTACAATAAGGCAGTTGAAACCTTGCCGCCAGCTGCAGACATTGCTAAGTTGGACACCCTTAAAAACACAACCGACACGCTCCTCAATATTGCACCTAACACAACCAGCACTCAAAAAGACAGTGTCAATTTTAAAATTGTATTAAAAGCATACCCTTCCTTAGAAACTGCAGATAAGGCACTTAAAAAACTCACCACATTTGGACACAAGGTAATCTTACTGAATGTAGATTCCACGTTATATGAAGTAGCTATGCCCTTTACAACGCCCCTTTCAGACACGTTACGTGCAAAAGATTCATTGCGTGGTTTTTTTGGCGGAAAACCTTATGTAAAATTGTAGAGGAAAACAAATTGGGTGATTAGTAAAAATTACATTGGTTATGAACTCAACCCCCATACAAAAAGCTTCCCTTGTTTTTGGATTACTGTCCATAACCGAATTAGTTTCCCTGCAATTTGGCTTTACCTTCCTGCATACCCTGACCAAACCCTTGCTAATGCCCGTATTGATTGGCATGCTTTACTACTCAGGTATCGCTGGTACTAAAAGAAAATGGATACTAATCGGATTGTTTTTTTCCTGGCTGGGTGACCTTTTTTTATTATTGGATTCCAAAGGGAGTATTTTTTTTATCGCAGGCCTAGTAAGTTTTTTGATTACCCATATCTTTTATATCCTTTACTTTTTATCAATTAGTAACCCAGCTCCTTCTCTGCTAAAAAAACAACCCTTATTGATACTATTGACCCTATGTTATGGCAGCTCATTGGTATGCTTATTATTCCCCTATTTAGGCGAATTAAAAATACCGGTGATAGTTTATGCAACTGTTATTTGCAGTATGTTATTGAGCAGCTTGCACATTTATAATAAAATTGAAAAACCTGCCAACCTATTTTTCTTTTTAGGGGCAGCACTCTTTGTAATTTCAGATTCCTTATTGGCAGTCAATAAATTTTATCAGCCTATACCAATGTCTGGAGTATGGATAATGCTGAGTTATTGCTCAGCTCAATATTTAATTGTAAAGGGAAGTACCAGATTGATTACTACAAAACAGACATCGAAATAATAACCATTTGATTTAGTAATTAACATTGCTCTAATGCCTGTAAAATATCTGCCAGTATATCTTCCACATGCTCCAACCCAACAGAGATTCGGATAAGCCCTGAAGTTATATTGGTAGCCAAGCGCTCCTCCTCCGTCAACTTTGCATGGGTAGTACTAGCGGGATGAGAGGCAATGCTTCGAGTGTCTCCAAGATTGGCTGTAAGGGAAAGCATTTTCAGGCTATTTAAAAAAATACGACCAGTTTCCAGACCACCTGCCAGATTGAAACACAGAATTCCTCCACCATTTTGCATTTGTTTGATGGCAATTTCATATTGTGGATGGCTAGGCAGAAAGGGGTATTTCAAAAAGCTGATTTTTGGATGGTGTTGCAATGCAGTAGCAATATGCAAGGCATTCTTAGCATGCCGTTCCATACGCACATCCAATGTTTCGAGGCTCTTGCTCAATACCCATGCATTAAAAGGCGACATCGCCGGACCTGTACTTCTGCAGAAAGCATAAATATCCTGTATCAATTCTTTTTTGCCCACTACAACCCCACCCAACACACGGCCCTGTCCATCTAGCCATTTTGTAGCGGAGTGAACT
>CANJAW010000193.1:0-5710 GCA_947472215.1 Chitinophagaceae bacterium | reverse complement strand
GTCTTTGATTGGCAATCCCTTGCTAGCCTGCTGTGCCATTCTTACAAAGGACCTTACCCTTATTTCTAATTCAGCAACGGCAGCTTTCGTAAAAGTTACCATCAGTATTTCCTGAATGGGAATTTTTACTTGCAGTATAAGTCGAAGCGAAAGAAGGGCAATGGAATAAGTTTTTCCAGTACCTGCACTTGCTTCAATAAGATTGCTTTGCTGAAGGGGCGCTGATGCTGCTATAAATGGTGTACTTGGCATAGGTTATTTTTTTATGATACCAGGCATCAGGTTATTGATCGGTTCAAAAATATTCATTGTATTGGCTTTAATGACATCAAAATTCCCTTCCTTAAAAAAATGATTTTCATAGGCTTTTATCAAATAATTATCGGTAAAAGTGTAATCCCTTTCATCCCAGCGCATCTTTTCTATGGTAGCCCGATAGGTAGCGGCAGTACCCTTGAAAAGCAGGTATGGACTTGCTTTGAAGGTTGGAAAAAAAAGAAAGGGTTGTTCAAATCCATTTTTGAACTGTTCAATAAAAGGGGTGAGTCTATTAATTGCATCCTGCTGGGTAATGGTCCCTCTGGGGATACAGAAATTATTAATGTATTTGAAGGGAATAAAATAAAAATCTACTTCTAGTCCCTGTGCCGTGGCAAGTAAATACGTCAAAAATGCTTCCAATGCATATTTGTTGTAATTTCCTGAATCGGAAGTTGCTACTATTTTGTCGCCATATAGGTTATTGATCTTGCCAGTAATTATGCTCTGCCCTAGTGTAAGGTGGATTCCATAGGATGTTGCAGTGGCACCTAGCACAACAGCTGAAAGCCTTTTTTTCATGGGGCGTATTTGATCAATCACCTTGTTAAGGGATAGTCGTCCCATATTCTTAAGTGGCAGGTTTCCTAATATACTAGTTCGCTGATAGAAATTTTCATACTCCGTTTCTTCTAAATGAATCAGTTCATTCTTGATACTCCATTTTTCGAGGTCATCGAGTTTAAAAATCTCAGTATCTGCAAGAAGTACATCTTCTTCCCTATAATAAATAGACAGTCCTTTATTGAAATACCACTTAATGGGATCCTTGAAAAATTGCAGTACATCCGTTATTAAAATTTCCTGAAAAGCATACACTTGGGCTTCTTTTGGATTAGCGGTAAGTACCATATTGTTTTTATACTTATCATCACTGAGGTAGGAAACCAATCCGCTTCCGTTGAAATACTGCTGGCTAAAACCATGTAGGGGATGGGTGATGATAATTTCATTTCTCATAGATTCATTGCCGCCATTGGTACCGCTGATAATATAGGCAACCAACTCGTCCACCAAGGAGGAGGGGGGAATATTTGCTGCATCTTTGGAGCTCTTTCCGATGTAGCTTAGATAAAAATTATTTTCTGCTGATAGGATCGTTTCAAGAAAAAGGTGTTTATCATTGTCCTTCACATTGCGGTCCCCTTGTTGCTTTTGTTTTTTGAGCAGGTTAAAACTAAGTGTGGTCTCTTTTCTTGGAAATTTATCAAAGTCCATACCCAACATAGCAACCACTTTAAAAGGAATGCTGCGCATGGGAATTAGTGAGCAAAAGGTAATGCCGGCACTGGCAAAGGCTTGTTTTTTGGTGGCCTGGCCGATAATTTCTAAGAAGCTATGCCTGAATACTTCAAAGCTAATAGGCGTGTCAGTAACGGTATCGAGAAGGGTTAGTTTTTCTAGGTAAAGGATAAATCGGTGATAATCGGCATCTTCTTTTTCACCGGCCTGGAACACCATATTTTCTAGCAGAT
Source organism: Chitinophagaceae bacterium (assembly GCA_947472215.1). Classification (GTDB taxonomy): domain Bacteria; phylum Bacteroidota; class Bacteroidia; order Chitinophagales; family Chitinophagaceae; genus Ferruginibacter. The sequence continues at coordinate 3,917 of CANJAW010000193.1, read as the reverse complement.
CCTGGAGATAGGCTCCCCAATTGGCGATACTTTTAGGTTCGTTTCTTTGCTCAACAAAATATTGAAGTATCTGGATGAAATGCCAGAAACGAATTAGTTCTAGCGAGTCTGCTCCTTCGGTGGTATCCAAAGGGATCAGCAGATCGTTCCCCCATTCCATCATAGGCTCACCGCTGATGCACAATCCACTCATGATTCTTTTCAAACCATTTTCCCAACTTACCGATTTGGTCTCATTTTCGGCCTCACCCGAAATGCCAAATCTGATTTTGGCATTGTTGACTGCTTTTCGGATGGACGGGATATCGGAAAGGGAAAAGCGCGCTCTAATGTATTTCGATTCTAGTAATTCTAAAATTTCCTCCGCCTTAAAACTATCGGCTTGGAGTGAAAGCAATTGTCCGATTGCATTGAAGAGATTGTTGCCCACAACAATACTTTCGTCGGCAATGGTATAGGGAAATTCGTAGGGCGCATTGTCAAAGATGGCCCTGATGTAAGGAGCATAATTATCGATATCGCTTACCATCACCACTATATCCCGTGGGGAGATTTTTTGCTTTTGCTGGTCTACCAGCTGTGTCAGGAAATTGTACAGTACCTCTACTTCGCGCACGGGAGTAAAACAGGCATTGATGGTTAAGGAACCATCTTTAAAATCTGCTACCTCAATTAAATTCCGACTTCCTTCCGCTGAGTTAAAATAGATATCATGTTGTATTTTTTGTAACAACGAATTGGGCAGCGTTGGTTCCTGCGCAAGCGTATCGTTGTACAGATTAATGTAGGTCTCGTCTTGGAAAAGTAAGGAGAAGCTATCTTTTACAATATTACCCCAGCTGTTCAGCAGGTTATTGCCTGCATTGGAGTATTGGGCTGCATCGGCCTTCCTTTTGGTAAATTGGTTGATTCTTGCTATTTGCTTTTCTGATTTATCTTCCAGCCAAAAAGAAGTGGGTGCTGGGTTAAGTAAATAAAAACGGATCGGAATATGTTTAGAGAATTCGTTGAATAACTGTAAATAAAAGGGGGTAATTACTGCGATACCAAAAAAATGAAGTTGAGGTATTTTATTGATCAATATTTGCTGGTTTTCATTTTTTTGCAAGGCTGCAATGATATGGGCTATCATACCTGTTTTATCAAGCATGCTGCCATTTACTTGCATATAAATAGATACCCAAAGGTATTGTTGCCAGTTGTCGGTAATATCTGTAAGGGAGGTCTTGTTCCAGGTGGTTATGGTTTCAGGCCGGTAAAGTTGGTATTGATCAAACAGGTCGGCCACTTTAGTAGCAAGTGCAATTTTCTTTACATCATTGTCTCTGTAATATCCTGCAATGAGTGGAAATTTTAGGGTAAAAAGATTGTCGCTGAGTAATTGAAAGATGGTCCATTTTACAAAATCAGCACTCAGCAAGGGCTTGTTTTTCCCTCCTAGCAAGTAGTAAATTTGTGCGATAATATCGTTGGGTTTATTAAAGCTAAAATTAGCTGCAATGCCTAGTTGTTTGGCAATAGCAAGGGTGAGCCAGTTGTTCATCCCCTCCGTTTGGGTAACAATTTGTTGTTTGCCAAATACACCGGATGGACACAAAGGAAGGTCTTTGGAAAGTTGCCTAGCCAGTTGAGGAAGCGAATTGGATACATATAATTGAATCGGCATGGTCGTTGTGGGTTAACTATTAAATTTCTTCAAAACGGTGAATGATTCCAGAGGCTCTTTTTACAGATCCCTTTGCAGTTTCCAAAAGGATATTTTCAGTTGATTGAACGATCACTTTTTCTTTGGCTCTGGTAACAGCGGTATACAATAATTCTCGAGTTAATAACTGAGTTCCGGAATGAGAAGGCAAAATCACTAATACCTGGTTGTATTCTGAACCCTGACTTTTATGTATGGTCATGGCAAATACAGTTTCTGCTCCTGTAATGTACCCTGGCATTACACCTCTTATATTTTTTTCGCTATCTTCAAACCATGCCCGCATATTGCCATTGCTGTCTTTTCTGATAATGCCGATATCACCATTGTACAGGGCAAGATCGGCATAGTTTTTAGTAACGATGATTGGTCGGTTTTCATAAAATTCATCCGATGGATCAATAAGTTTTCTTTTGCCCAGATAATTTTCTATTGACTGGTTAATGGCATACAGCCCCTGTGGCCCTTCTCTAACGGCACATAGCACACGAAGTTGGGTAAGCTTTTGTAGTGCGATGGCTATATCAGTTTCAGTGAGGTAGGCGCTGTATCCCTCAATAAAGGATTCAAATAAAGCAGTGTCATGGTTGATGTCAATGATTACAGCGGGGTCATTGTTGGATTGAATTAATTGATTCAGTACAGGTACCTGGTTATTGATAATGGCGGTGCTTAATTTTCCAATACCCCCTGTGCTGGAAAACCGATGGCTTCTTTGTAATTCAATGATATGTTCTGCCAGCGGATGATTGGGTGATGCTATGAAATTAGGGGTGATGGTTCGTTCCTGATCGGTCATCAGCAGGTTAATAAAATCGGCTGATGAACTGCTGAATCGATTAAGTGTTTCCATTGTTTTGCAGAGGTCTCCAAACATACTGCCAGCCTCTACTGAGGCCAGTTGATTTTTATCACCGAGCAGTATGAGTCTTGTGTTAGGATCGATGGCATCAAGCAATTTTGCAAACAGCGCTACATCTATCATCGACGCCTCATCTATCACCACCACATCATAAGGAAGTGGATTCTCCGCATGGTGTTTAAAATAAATAGCGTCGGGAATGGGTTTTAATAACCGGTGGATGGTATTAGGGTTTAAACGGCTGAAACAATCTTTGATTGGTTGGCTAATGGACAAGTTTGTTTGCTTCAGCGATTCTGCCATGCGCATAGCAGCCTTGCCTGTTGGGGCGGCCAGTGCCACCTTACATAATGGATTGATGGTATACAACAGGGTTAAAATTTTTGCCACTGTGGTGGTTTTTCCTGTTCCAGGCCCTCCGGTGATGATGGAAAAATTATTAAGTGTACCTTGGATAGCTGCTGTAAATTGCCAGTCAATTTTATCTGGTTCCTGCAAGTTGCCGATGGGGTAGGTGGCTTGCAGTGTTTGTACCAACCCTTTTATTTTCATCAACTCATCTTTTCTTTCCTGCACTACTGCCGTTTCGGTATTTAATAGTGCACCGATTTTTTTTAATACAAGGGTTTCATAGTTGAAATAGCGGTGAAAGTAGAGCTGCTCTTTGTGTAATATAAAAGGGCGAGTAGCTGATTTTTTGCCTACCCACTCGCTCGATTTATTTAAATCACTCGTTTTAAAGGGTGGAGGATAGGGTATTTCGTTGCTAAAGAGGTTTGGGTCATTTTGATGTATACAGATATGTCCTTCCTGTAGCCTTTTGGAGAGTAAATAGGCAAAAGGAGCCAATGTTTCATTATTAAAAAAGGCTGCAAACTGTTGGTGAACATCGTCGATCGTTTTCATAAATATGATATGACAGGTAGTATAATTGTGTAACTTAAATATAAATTATTGTTTACTAAAATTTATTCCCAATTAGTTATCTATTTGGTTGTTTTAAGTGAATTGTAGCAACTTTTTTCTTTTTTACTTGGTTGGCGGAAAACCAACACCGAACTTCAGTATATTTACAAATTCTAATCAAAAAACTTTGTATGAAAAAAATTCTTTGTTTGATAATGATGGCAGGGGTATTATTGGCAGCTTTCGAGTCAGTTGCCCAGGATACTGGTAAAGAATGGTCAACTAAAAAGGTTGAAAAATGGTTTAGTAAAAAGCAATGGCTGAATAGTGTACCATTGCAACCGCACTCTTCTGTGAATAAAGAGGAATTTGCCCGTCAATACCATATTAATAAAATGTATTGTGATAAGGCATTCATTGTTTTAAAGGAGCATAACCTTGAGT
>CANJAW010000192.1:0-5714 GCA_947472215.1 Chitinophagaceae bacterium | reverse complement strand
TTCCTACTGCCCCTTGTCTATTTTGATACGCAAGAAAACCTTCACTCGCCAAGTAGGTTTCAATATAGGTGATTGGCTTACCCATCAATTTTTCAAACCCCTTTTTATAAGGCTCCATTGCTACACCACCATGCACATAAAAGGCAAGGTTGGGCCAGATGTCGTGAATCGTATTTAGTTTATATCGATCTATGATTTTTTCCATGCACAGCTGCAACCAAGCAGGCACACCTAAAATGAAACCGATGTCCCAATTGGGGGCATTGTCAACAATCTCTTCCAGTTTTTTTGCCCAGTCCTTTTCTTTAGCTATCTTTTTTCCTGGCTTATATAAACCTAATCCCTGAAACCAGAAGGGGATATTTTTTTGTTGGATACCACTCAAGTCCCCTGCAAAATAGGTGGGTCCTTTTTGCAACTGGGTACTTCCACCCAATAATAACCAACCCTTGCCCATCGCACTCCGCGGCACATCTTCATATTTTGCCAGACTGATCATCTGTTTGATACTGGTAATCGTATTACTGCGGATAAGGTCTTTAGTGATGGGAATAAATTTGCTGGATGCTTCACTGGTGCCACTGCTGAGGGCAAAGTACTGAATCACTCCCGGCCAGCATACATCTGGAATACCCTCCTTGGCCTTATGCCACCATTGAGAATAAAGTTTGCTATAATCGAAACTGGGTACCAATTGCTGAAACTTTTTGCCGGGATGCCGGCTCATCAATATCTCGTCAAATTTATAGAGTTGTCCAAACTGAGTAAACCTTGCTTTGCGCAGTAATTTTTTGAGCACTTTTATTTGCTGCCGCCTGGGATCACTTACAGGCAGATTTAATGCCCTTGCGATACTTTTGGGAAGTTTCAATTCAAAAATTGGCATGCAGTGGTTTGAAGTTGTGCAGCAAATTTACTCTTTACAACGCGTTTACGGCCAATAATTTCTTAAAGCGGGCGATATCTCTATTTTTTACTATAGCCAATGTTTTCAGTTGATTATTTGCAGGCTATTGTAAAATTAGTATTTGCATCATAAAAGGTGTCGGCTATTTGCTGTAATTTTGTCGTCTAAAAAAATAAATATGAAGAAGTTCATTGTTTCAATTGTAATGATTTGCTCCCTTTTTAAGGCAAGCGCAGATGAGGGGATGTGGCTCCCCATGTTGCTAGGTGAACAGGTGTATGCTGATATGGTGAAGAAGGGTTTGAAGTTAACCAAAGAGCAACTGTATTCCATCAATAAATCTTCGCTCAAAGATGCCATCCTGATTTTTGGAGGCGGCTGCACCGGCGAAATCGTGAGCAACCAGGGATTGATTTTCACCAACCACCATTGCGGCTATGCAGCCATCGCGGGCGCCAGTACGGTTGAGCACAATTATCTGAAAGATGGTTTTTATGCCTATAGTAAAGATCAGGAAATCAAGAGCACATTGACCGTTCAGTTTTTGGACCGCATTGTAGATGTAACCAAAGAGGTGGAAGAAGCATTCAAAGGTTTATCATGGACAGACAGGATGAATAAAACAGCCGAAGTGTATAAACTAATTACAGATAAAGCAGAAGATAAGGACAATGGACTTTCCGCAAGAATTTACCCAATGTTTAAGGGCAATCAATTTATTATGTATGTATACAAAACGTATAGGGATATACGCTTAGTAGGTGCGCCTCCAGAAAGCGTTGGAAAATTTGGCGGAGATACCGATAACTGGGAATGGCCAAGGCATACAGGCGATTTTTCTATTTTTAGAGTGTATGCTACCAAAGAAGGCAAACCAGCAGATTTTAGCAAGGACAATACACCATTGCAGCCAAAACATTATTTACCCGTTAGTATTAAAGGGTTTAAAAATGGCGACTTCGCTATGATCTATGGTTATCCAGGTGGGACCAACCGGTATGAAACAAGTTTTGGAATTAAACTCAAAGTGGATATTGAAAACCCTTCACTAGTTAATTTGCGGGATATCCGTTTAAAATTAATGTATGAGGAAATGATTAAGGATCCTGCAGTGAAATTAAAACTGGCGAGCAGCTATGCGGGCATTGCTAATTACTGGAAATTTTTTGATGGCGAATCAAAGCAACTCAAGAAGTTTGGGACCTATGAACAGAAGCAACAATACGAAGTTGAGTTTTTGAAATGGGCAAAAGGAAAACCTGATTATGTAAATTTGGTAGAGGAGTATTCAAAAATTTATACTGCCTGGACCCCTTATAGTAAAATGCGGACCTATTTATCTGAAGGTATTTTAGGATCACCGCTAGCAGCATTCGCCGCTTCGCTGGTAGCACTGGAGGCTATTATGGTGAAGCCGGGAGTTTCATCTGCCGAAATAAAGAAAGCCGTTGATGCCGCTACTGCCTCTAGAAAAATATTTTTGGCTGGGGAAGACAGGGTAAGTGATGTGAAAATTATGGCAGTCACTGCACAAATGTATTATACCGACATCAATAAAAATCAGCACCCTATAGGCTTTTACGAAGGAATAAAAGCGGCTTATGGCGATTTAAAAGATGCGACAACTTTTACAAACTGGGCCAACAATGTATTTGCAAAAACAATGATTTTAGATGAATCAAAATGGGCTAATTTCGTTACTCACCCTGATGCCACTGTGTTACAGGCTGATCCCGCTTTTGACTACGGGGCTGAATTTTTGAAAAATTACAACACTAAATACGCTTCTCTTTACACCGCCTTTATGAATAAGAATGCAGAATTGGGAAAAAGTTATTTAAAAGGAATCATGGAAATGAATCCGGCAGCTGCCAAGAAAATGTATCCCGATGCCAATTTCAGTATGCGGGTAAGTTACGGCAATGTAAAAAGCTATAGTCCAAGAGATGCGGTGCAATATGATTATGTAACTACCGGCAGAGGGATAATTGAAAAATACAAAGCGGGCGATTATGAGTTTGACCTGCCATCCAAGCAAATTGAATTAATGAAGAAAAAAGATTTTGGACAGTATATTGATAAAGCTAAAAATGATTTGGTTGTCAATTTTATTACCACCAATGATATTACAGGTGGCAATAGCGGAAGCCCAGTAATAGATGGTAGTGGTAATTTGATTGGTCTTGCTTTTGATGGAAATTACGAAGCCCTTAGTCATAAAATTGCATTCGACAAAGATCTCAACCGGACGATCTGTGTAGATGTTCGTTATGTATTGTGGTGCATAGATAAATTAGGCGGCGCCAGCAATATCATCAATGAATTGAAGTTGGTTAAATAATGGGCTTACAAAATATAAACTGAATGAATAAGCTGTAATATTTCTAGATCAAAACAACTAAATTTTTTTCGACACTGCAAAGTTTCCAAACAAAACAGTCATTCAATTTGTATCATTAAAAAATAGCTAAAACAAAAAAAATGAAAAAATATTATCAAACCGTATTAACCATTTTATTGATGGGAGTCACCTTTTCATTAACTGCACAAAATACGCCTGCTTCAATAAAAGGAGAGGAAGTAACCTATTCGGACGGGAGTACTGTCTTAAAGGGTTACATTGCCTATAATGAAAAGCAGGAAGGCAAACGGCCCGCCATTATTGTAGTGCCTGAGTGGTGGGGCTGCAGTGAATATGTTCGGATGAGGGCCCGGATGTTAGCAGCGCTTGGCTACATTGCCATAGCGGTGGATATGTATGGAGATGGAAAGATTGCCAATAATCCCGGAGAAGCACAGGCATTTGCAGGTCCATTTTATAAAGACCCTTCCCTTGGCAAATCAAGGCTAGAGGCCGCTGTTAAAAAAATCAGTTCTTATCCCCAAGCAGATGTAAACAAACTGGCGGCGATCGGTTATTGTTTTGGAGGTTCGATGGTGTTGAATGCAGCTAAATTGGGCATGAATTTTAAAGGGGTGGTAAGCTTTCATGGTGGATTGACAGGAGTACCAGCTGCACCGGGTGTGACCAAGGCAAAAATTTTAGTTTGTCATGGCGGTGCCGATAAATTCATCAGTGAAGAAGACATAAAAAAATTCAGGGATAATCTAGATGCAGTCAAAGCAACTTATGCTTTTAAAATTTACGAAGGAGCTACTCATGCCTTTTCTAATCCGGATGCCACTGCAACGGGTAAAAAATTCAGTATGCCCATCGAGTACAATGAAGCCGCTGACAAGTTATCTTGGAATGACATGAAAGAGTTTTTGGGGAAAGCGTTTTAGATGGGAAATGGATAATTGAAAACTGATAACTGAAAGGGGTGAATGGGCAATAATAAATGGATAATTGAAAACTGAAAACTGATAGTGTGCTGGTTGAATTAGCATACTAGTTTAGAAGCAGCAAGATGACCGAACTTTCACCATTCACTATTCACCATTCACAAATTAAGACCAACAACGGCATCAAAATAATTTCCAATCGATACTCGAATTTAAACCAGTAACTGCATAAGCCGCCTCTTTTGGTTCGGTTCCGCCGGAGGCGGAATTTTGATCCCGAAACAATCGGGATCAAAAAGAAGCAAAAGCAGCGGCGTTGCAGTTACGCAGCCCGCCGGCTGTGGAGGCGAAGGAAATGAATTTAAAAGATAAAAAATAACGGATAACTGATAGTTGAAAACTGAAATGGTGCTGGATGAATTAGCATACTAGTTTAGAAACAGCAAGCTAGCCGAACTTTCACCATTCACCATTGACCATTCACAATTTCAAAATCTCCCCATGTCAGATGATCTAACCATTACTACCGGAACGAAGGTTGAAATTTATCAGTCGCTTCTTCCACAAATTGCCGCCTTACTTGAGGGGGAGCCAGACCTAGTTGCTAATCTAGCCAATGTTGCCGCTGCATTGAAGCAACAGTTTGGATGGTGGTGGGTTGGATTTTATTTGGTAAAAAATGACGAGTTGGTGCTCGGTCCTTTTCAAGGGCCAATAGCTTGTACAAGAATCCAAAAAGGAAGAGGGGTTTGTGGGACAGCATGGCAACAGGCCAAGACTTTGATTGTACCCGATGTAGAAAAATTTCCTGGACATATTGCCTGCAGCAGTTTTTCAAGGTCTGAGATTGTAGTCCCGATTTTTAGCAAGCAGGAAGTAATAGGGGTATTGGATGTAGATAGCGAAGCACTTGATTTTTTTGATGCAATAGATGCACAATACCTGAAGGAAATTGTAGGTCTTTTGCCAATGTAAATTTTAATCTACACTTTTTCAAAAAAGACCTAAGGGATATTATTAATAGGTTGCTCCGCTGGAGCAAATGTTTATTTAGTTTGTTTTACCAAAAGACTGTCCCTCCGGAGCAAGTGTAAATTCAGCTTTTTAATTTCACCATTCCTGATTTCCCTCTTGGGGACGTTGCTACGAATTCTTGTACCTAAAATACTATTTGTATTATTTCAATATTGGAGAACTTGGGTGGCAAAAAAAATCCCCCGTTACAAACGAGGGATTTCATGAATGGTTATATTATTTTACGCTTCCTGTCCCATTGATTTAGAAACTCTCTTTCGTTCATCTTCATTTAAAATAACCTTCCGCATGCGGATGGATTTGGGCGTTACCTCAATACACTCATCTTGCTGAATGTATTCCATACACTCTTCTAAAGTCATTAAGATCTTGGGAGCCGCCTTGGTTGCATCATCACTACCACTAGCACGGTGATTGGTTAATTTTTTTGGATCAGTGGCGTTTACATTTAAATCACCTGGCTTAATATGTTCGGCAATTACCTGGC
>CANJAW010000191.1:0-5789 GCA_947472215.1 Chitinophagaceae bacterium | reverse complement strand
TAAAATAAGGTTGTATTTTTTAGCCAATATACTTACCTTTTCTATGTCAATAATCGCCAACCCCGGATTGGCAGGGGTTTCTAGGTAAATCATTTTCGTATTGGGGCGTATAGCAGCCTCCCACTCTTCTGGCCGATCGGCACTTACATAACTAAATTCTATACCGTAATTGGGCAAATATTTTTTTATCAAGGTATGGGTACTCCCAAAAATAGAATTACAGGATAAAAGGTGATCACCTTTTTTCAACAATGCCATAAAAGAAGCAAAAACAGCACTCATTCCCGATGCCGTGGAATAACCAGCCTCTGCCCCTTCAAGTGCCACCATTTTATCAGTAAACTCCTGCACACTAGGATTACTAAAGCGACTATAAATATTATCATCCGTTTCATCAGCAAAGGCGGCGCGCATTTCTTCGGCATTGTCAAAACAAAAACTACTGGTCAGAAACAAGGGAGTGGAATGTTCCATCTCATTGGTACGATCAGTTTGTATGCGAATAGCCTGTGTAATTGGGTTCATATTTGAAATATCAATCCCAAACTTGCCCTTCCAAAAGGAAGATTAGCGAGCATAGGGAGTTATAAAATTGCTCCATTTTTCATTTTCCGAATGAAAAATATGAATGAAGCGTTTCTTTAAAAACTACTGTTTGCAATTTATGTGATATAAAATTGAAAATACAGGTTCGGATTATTTTCTCTGAGAACAATGCCTTACATATCAATAAAATAATTACTATTTATAGTAGCATTAATAATAAAATTGAACGAACATACTATTCATTAGGAAGCTATTTACGGGTTCACCCTTACCTCCCAAGTGAGATGAGTTCCTCCACGACGAAGCGTTTCAGCAACTGAGCAGTATTTATCCATAGATAAATCGCAGGCTCGCTGTGCCTTATCGAGATCAATAGTACCGGTTAGCTCAAATACTATTTTTACATTTTCCCAGAGGGAGGGTTCTTTACCGGCTTCCCTTTCACCTTCAATCTTCATCGAAAAATTTTCAATGGTCTGGCGTTGTTTTTGCAGTATCATCACGATATCAATAGCGCTGCATCCTCCCATTCCCATTAATAGAACCTGCATCGGTCGAATACCAAAATCCTGTCCACCACTTTCAGCACTGGTATCCATTTTTAACACATGTCCACTGGCGTCGATGGCTTCAAAGCCAAAATCTCCCGCTACCCGATTTAAATTTATTTTGATCATTTCTCAATATTTTTACAAATATAAATGCTGCAAGCCTTTACTTTGCATTTTTTACACGTATACTTATAGAATGAACTTCTTTCATTATCCACATACAATAGCATTGGAAGGCGGTGAGTCACTCGCCGAGCTAACCATTGCCTATACCACCTATGGGACAATGAATGCAGACAAAAGCAATGTCGTATGGATCTGCCATGCCCTCACAGCCAATTCAGATGCTGCAGACTGGTGGAATGGGGTGGTAGGATCAGGTCATATTATTGACCCCGAAAAGCATTTTATCGTTTGTGCCAACATCCTAGGCTCTTGTTATGGTACTACAGGTCCACTCAGCATTGACCCAGCTACCCAAGCCCCTTATTACAGCAGCTTTCCATTAGTAACCATCCGTGACATGGTGAAGGCGCATATCCTTTTACGTGAGCACCTAGGAATAGAAAAGATATTCTTATTAATGGGTGGCAGTATGGGTGGCTATCAAGCTATGGAATGGTGCATCCTTGAAAACGATAGAATTGGACAGCTTTTTTTATTGGCTACATCAGCTACAGAAAGTGCCTGGGGAATCGCCGTGCACTCGGCCCAGCGATTGGCTATAGAGGCGGACCAAAGCTGGCAGTCACCCTCAGCAGAAGCCGGTGCAAAAGGACTGAAAGCTGCAAGAGCAATCGGCATGCTCACCTATCGTAATTATAGTATCATGGTAGCACAACAAGCAGACCCTGATGCTGAAAAGCTGGACCAATTTAAAGCCGCTTCCTATATTCAATACCAAGGCGGTAAATTGGTGCAACGCTTTAATGCTTTCAGCTATTGGTTACTTACCAAGAGTATGGATAGTCACCATATTGGGAGAGGCAGAGGTGGAAATGCAGCGCTGATTTTGAAAGATATTATCCAAAAAACCCTCATTATTGCTATCAACAGTGATATCCTTTGTCCTATTGCAGAGCAACAATTTTTGAACCGCCATATCCCCAATGCAAATTTGGTGGTGATTGATTCCAATTATGGACACGATGGCTTTATAGTAGAGTCTGCCATAATCTCCCAACATCTTGCAAGGTGGATGAGAATGTAAGTTCACCGTAAATAATTAACTGAGGTATAAAATAAGGAAAACAGCTTGTCCCACTTACGATTTTACCCTTTTTCTAAAATCTAAATCCTGGAAATAATTCAACCTAAGTACGTGTAAATTTCTGAATTGATACCCTGTTGACAATTGCTGAAAAAGATCTAGATAGCCTAGCTGAATATTATTACCCTCTGTTATTTTGAATTTTAAACCAACCGAAACTCTATTTTGGTCAAAATAATTGAATACAATTTGCTTACCCACATTAATGAATATTTCTTCACTCAAAATTAAGGAAAGCCTATTTTTTGCCCACCCATTTTTACTTAGGGGGAAATCTCCCGAAATATTATATCGAAAACGAAAATTAAAACTATTACTGGGCGCAAGGGTGGAATCATTTAAAAGACCTTTTCTAAATCTCTCTTCCAACCTAAGCCCTTGAGTAATTTTTTTTGACGCAAAGTGATTAGTTAATTGAATTTGCTGCCACAGACGATTCTCGGGCTTCGTGACGCTTATTTTTGAGGAAGCCGGAAATATGGAGCCATAAGCATACCCAACAGATAATTTGATAAAATCATTTACACCCCACGAAAGGGCTGCCGAAACAAGACTTTGTGATAATTTATTAACAGAATGGTCCATTGAACGCAAATTAGATTCGGCTATAAGATTCAATTTATTACTTACCCTAAACTGACCAGAATAACCAATCCAATATTGGCTGGTTACTTCCGTTTTTTTAATATCTTGAGCATTGACCGAAAAGGCAAAAAATACTACTAAAAAAAAAGACAAAAATTGTATTTTCATTTTTAAAAATAAAATTTAAAACAAAGGATATATCTACTATTGACTAGCTAAAGGAATTTTATCAATAATGTCAGTAAAAATAAAAAGTGAAATTTATAGGTACTTTTAATTGAATACAGATTCCCAATCACTATTTAACAAATATATTAAAATGACAAATGAAAAGTAAAACTGTTATTATTACTTACTTTTAAACACTTTATAAAGATATAAAACTTCAACAGCTTATAAAAAAACTGCCCGATAAATGGTAATCAGGCTACAAAATATAACCACGATTCCTACGGCAATAAACATTTTTTTAGTGGGCAATTTGGAGGTAAGCATAGCAGAAAATGGAGCAGTAACAATACCACCTATTAATAAGCCGGCAACAATATTCCAATGCTGGATACCAATGGTGAAAATAAATGTAATGGCACTGGCTACCGTTAGAATACATTTAGCAAAAGTGGAACTACCAATCACGTAACGAGGAGTATGTCCATTTTTAATAAAAGTGCCGGTTACCAATGGACCCCAGCCACCTCCGCCAAAAGAATCAATGAAACCACCTACCAATCCAAGCCTCGAAATATTTATCTTTTTCTTATGCTGGCTTCCATCCTTTGCCTTGAACGCATTTTGTAGAATCCTTATCCCTAAATACATCGTATAAAAAGCAATGAAAGGCTTGGTCATTTTTGAATATCTTTCTCCTACATACGTTAATAGCAAGGCCCCTGTAACAGCTCCAATAATTGCTGGTATAGCCAAAGACTTGGCCAGTTTTTTATTGATATTACCCAACTGCCAATGACTAACCGATCCGGCAGCACTGGTAAAAGATTCAGCAGAATGAATACTTGCACTGATAACCGGAGGAGGAACATTTAGCACTAGCAAAATAGTGGTGCAGATTACACCATATCCCATCCCCATTGACCCCGCCACCACTTCGGCACTAAACCCTACCAAAAGCATCCAATAAAATAAATGATTATCCTTGTGCAAGGCAAGTTGCAATTGAGTAAGCTGTTCAGCGGAAAGAAAAAGATAGGTCAATAACACAATGATTGCAACCACTGAAAGGGCAACCATATATTTATTCAACACTTTTCTTCGTGAGGAAACCAACTCATTGACTGAGGAAACGACTTCACTCGTTTGTGTAATATTTTCAATCGTTTCTTCAGGTGTATTCGTTTGCATACTTATTGATCTTGAGATAGGTTTTTAGTAATTTCATTCAACTGCTTCACTTTTTCTGCAAAATCGCCACTCATTTTATTTCTTATTAGTTGCATATTACCCAACAATTCATCGATTTCATCCGGCAAGGTTTCATTCAGTAACTCCTTTACCCTTTTGGCAATCGTGGGAGATTTACCATTGGTGCTGATAGCAATCTTTAGATTTCCTTTTTGCACTATTGAACCCAGATAAAAATCGCAGAGTGCTGGTTTATCTGCAGCATTCACCAGCTTGCCTTTCGCTTTGGCATCGCTACTCACCCGCCTACTCACCGACGCTTCATTTACTGCTGCAAAAACAATGTCTGCATCGTCAATGTCGGAGGATTGATAGGGACGTTCAATTAATAACACATTGTCCTTACCCGCCACCAAATCCCTTATCTCTTCACTTATCTGAGAAGCTACAATCCTGATCTTTCCTCCGGGAGCATTTTGCAATACCACTGATAATTTTTCCATCCCAACATATCCCCCTCCTACTATCAGCAGGGATAAGTTTTCCAACTTTAGAAATACCGGAAATAGCCGATTACCGTCAGACGGCAACTCATTTCCAGCAAGGGGTTCAGTTATAGAAGGCGTTTTATCAATCATTCAATAAAGTTCTAAAGTCATTCTATTTACTTGAATACAACATTTATATACCTGCTGTACTTTAAAATTGAGTTCTCAGTGCATAATCACCAAATGACTCTTTGCTGTTTCGGTTGTCTTTAAAAGAAGTAAAGAGGGTATCCAATTCAGCTAGAATTTGGGGTTCATCCAAACTTTCTTTAAACAATTTATTCAATCGCTGCCCCACATTATCACCCCCTACATGTAGGTTATACTTCCCTGCAGCAGTTCCCACTAGTCCAATTTCAGCAGCATAAGGCCTAGCACATCCATTAGGACAACCAGTCATCCGCATGATAATACTTTCGTTTTGCAACTGGTGCTTTTCCAACAGTGGTTCAATCTTTGAAATCAAGGAAGGCATATACCGTTGTGCTTCTGCCAACGCCAACGGACAAGTGGGCAAGGCCACACAGGCCATTGCATTTTTCCGAATCACGGAAGTAGCCTCCGTATGTTCAATTATTTTAAAGCGCTTTAATATTTCATTAATTTCCAACTTATCCTTATCAGCTACATCTCGGATAATCATATTCTGGTTACTGGTAAAAAGGAAATTGCATTTTCCGGTTTGAGCAATCTCAAGCAAAGCAGTCTTCAATGCTAATTTTTCATCATCTAGCACTCTTCCATTTTCTATAAATAAAGTGTAACACCAATTACCAGTAATATTTTGTTCCCAACCATAACGGTCTACACGACTGGTAAAAACAAATGGTCTGGCAGGTTCTAAGTCAAATCCGGTGCGCTTTTCCACTTCTTTGCGGTATTGTTCCACCCCCATATTGTCAAGGGTATATTTTAACCTTGCTAGTTTAC
>CANJAW010000190.1:0-5825 GCA_947472215.1 Chitinophagaceae bacterium | reverse complement strand
GATATTTTTCAAACCTGCTAAATCCAAATGCTGAAAAGTTATTTTTTTAACAAAACTATCCAATGATACTCCGCTATATGCTTTTGCATAACCGTTTGTGGGCAATGTATGGTTGGTTCCGGATGCATAATCTCCCACACTTTCTGGAGAATAATGCCCTAAAAAAACACTGCCAGCATTGATTACTTTATCCGAGAGAGCAATCGCATTATCAGAAGCTATGATTAAATGCTCCGGCGCATATTCATTCAGTAAATCAAAGGCAGCAGTTGAATCTTCCATAACAACAAAACGACTATTTTTTAAAGCTACCCCAGCAATTTCCTTACGTGTCAATAAGGGTAACTGTCGATCTAATTCATTTTTAATCGCATCAACCAACCGTTCAGAACTAGCGACTAAGACTACTTGGCTATCAATACCGTGCTCTGCCTGGCTCAAAAGATCTGCTGCTACAAATTCAGGTACACTAGTTCCATCAGCATAAACTGCAACCTCACTAGGACCAGCTGGCATATCTATGGAAATTCCCTCCTTATTAACGAGCTGTTTTGCACAGGTTACATATTGATTTCCCGGACCAAATATTTTATATACCTGTGGTACAGAATCTGTACCGTATGTCATTGCTGCAATCGCTTGCACACCGCCGATTTTATACATATTTTTTAACCCAATCAACTGAGCTACATACAAAACAACCGGATTAACTTTCCCATTTTTATCGCAGGGAGTACAAACCGTAATTTCACTGCAACCCGCCATCACTGAAGGTATCCCCAACATAAGCAAAGTGGAAAACAATGGTGCTGAACCACCTGGAATATACAATCCAACTTTCTGAATACCTACCGATTTTCTCCAGCAAAACACCCCTTGGGTAGTTTCAATTTTTTCCACCGCCTGAACTTGGGATAAGTGAAATTTTTCGATGTTATTTTTTGCAATAGTTATAGCAGTCTTTAAATCAGCACTTACCAATAATTCAGCTTCGGCTATTTCCAAAGCACTCACACGCAACTCCATTAGGGTAACCCCATCAAATTTGGCTGCATACTTCTTTATAGCATCATCCCCATTCAATTTTACATCCTCCAAAATTGCAGACACGGTTTGTTCTAGCAAGCCAGTTTCAAAAGCAGGCCTTTTTAGAATAGAATTCCAATCAGTTGCTGAAGGATTGATAAATACATTTTCCATAATCACTTTATTGTTCTGACTAACAGAGGAAGCATTAAACAATCATCTTTTCAATTGGTATCACAATAATACCTTCTGCTTCAAATTGCTTTAACTTTTCAATTACTTCCCAAAAATCATTTTCATTCACTACACTTTGAATACTGCTCCACCCCTCTTCCACCAATGGAACAACGGTTGGGCTCTTCATACCAGGCAAAAGAGAAAAAATATTTTTCAACTGATGATTGGGTGCATTCAATAATATATACTTATTATTTTTAGCTGTTTTTACCGAATTGATTCGAAGCAACAATTTTTCTAATATCAATCTCTTTTCATCTGATAAATTTTTATTGGCGGACAGAACTGCTTCTGACTGGAGTATTACTTCTACCTCTTTCAATCCATTGGTAAAAAGGGTACTACCACTACTCACCAGATCACAAATTGCATCTGCTAGACCAATACCGGGGGCAATCTCTACAGAACCACTGATTTCATGAATTTCGGCCTCAATCTTTTTTTCATTCAGATACTGCTGAAGGATCGTTGAATAGGTAGTAGCAATTTTCAATCCCCTCAAATCCTCGATAGAAGAATATTGAACAGCTTTTGGAACCGCAATACTTAATCTGCATCTTCCAAAACCCAATCGATAGGCGATGTCGATGTCTTTGTTTTTTTCCAACAACACATTCTCCCCTACAATGCCAATATCAGCAACGCCATCATATACATATTGAGGAATATCATCATCTCTTAGAAAATATACTTCAATCGGGAAATTTAAGGCAACTGCCTTTAATTGTTTGTTTCCATTGTTTAATTCAATACCACACTCTTTTAATAACTTAATCGAGTCTTCGTAAAGTCTTCCTGATTTTTGAATGGCAATTTTAAGCATATGTTTTATTTGTAATATATAAACCCATTTTGACAAATGAAGTTTGTTTAAAAATACTGATGGACGAATAAAAAAAGGCTTACGTTTTAAGTAAGCCTTTTAATGAAAATATGTTGATCTACACACACATCCTATTAGCTTACCCTTCGGCAACGTAATGATGATGGTGTATATGATTTATTTGTAACATTTGTAATGCAAAGTAAAGACTGATAAATTATTTTACCAAATAAAATTTAAAAAGAATGGATGACAACTCCCAAACCGGGCGTATTGGTGTAAATTATTTTACCAAAATCAAACCCAACGCCCTGAGAAGTATCCTCGGCTAGTAAGAGCGGACCATCCATATCTATATAATCGGCCAAAGGAGCCAATTGAGCGATAGCAGCTGTACCCACCGAACTCTCATTCATACATCCAATCATAACCTTCATATCCAATTCCCTAGCTCTTTTGATCATCCTTCGGGCTGGAGTGATACCGCTACATTTGGTTAATTTAATATTTATACCATGAAAATGCAGATGACATTTGTCAACATCCGATTCTGAAACACAGCTTTCATCCGCTATAACTGGAATGGAAGACGCTGTAAATAGTGTTTTCATTCCCTCCCAGTTATCTTTTGCCAATGGCTGCTCCACTAGTTCAACACCCAGTTCCTTTAAAACAGGTATTTTCTGCAATGCCTGTTCTAGGGTCCAGCCAGCATTTGCATCAACCCTAAAAACTGAATCAGTATGCTGCCTCAATGCAGCTACCATTTCTAAATCATCTGTCACACCCACCTTAATTTTATAAATTGGCCATGGCTGCTCTTTCATTTTTAAAACCATCTTTTCAATGGAATCTATTCCAATAGTAAAATCAGTTACCGGACTTTTTGCGGGATCTAACCCCCACATTTGATGTAACTGCTTCCCCTTTAGTTTGCCGTAAATATCCCAAGCTGCCATATCTAGGGCACATACTAAAAAAGAGTTATTAGGAAACAAATGATGCAAATAGTGCCAATATCGTTCTGGATCTGAAAATGAAAACTTTTGCAAAAATATTTTTTTTCGCTCCAGATCCTCTAGCATTTTATCGATAGGCAAGTTATAGTAACTAATAGCAGGCGCCTCTCCATAGCCTTTTATACCCATATAACTGAGCTCTACAATCAGGGTTGGCTGGTGTGTCTTACTACCTTTTGAAATAGTGAATGGATGCTTGAATAATAAATTAAAGTCCTTGGCAATAAAGTTCATCATTGGCTAAAGTTAAACACTAATAATTCAGTTGCCATATTTTTTAGATGTAATGTCTACATCAAAGGTAGCATACTATGGAATACAGTATAGTAATTTAACTATAGCCATTCCTGCAAACCAACCGTTTAAAGTGAATGCTAAGTAAAGTGATACTTAATAATCGAAAAATTGTAGTTACCATTCGATAATGGAACTAGTAAATACCCTACAAAAAGGATAACAGACTAATTGTTGCAAAAAAATAAATAAGGTAACGGTCTAATAATTGTTATTCTCATCCCGTTATCCTATAAAGTGAAATTATATTTTTAATCCAATATACTATCAACCATGAAAAAGCCAATTTTACGTCTTTACCTCACAATTGTAACCCTGCTATTATTTTTTAGCAGCACAACTTTCGCGACGAATTATTATGTCGACCCCTCCTCCCCCTCCACTACTTCCAATGGCTCACTAGCCAGCCCATGGAAGACAATTGCACAGGTGAATAGTGGGACGACACTTTTAAATCCTGGCGACACCGTTTTCTTTAAACGTGGCCAAACCTATTCCGGGCGATTGACGGTCGGGCGTTCCGGCATAGCAGGAAAACCGATTGTCTACACGCCATATGGAACGGGGACATTACCCGAATTTAACAACGCCATTACAGATATCATTAAATTAACAAATTTAAGTTATGTAGTTATTGATGGTATAAAATTCATTGATAATAGCATTAGTGGGCCTGATCCTTTGCATCAAATACAAGCAAATATTTCAAATGCTGTGCTACTCTATAATTCACCACATTGCACAATCTCCAATTGTGATTTCTCGTTGGTAGGAATTGGAATAGTAACTAAAACAGGTTCTGATTACACAAATATTATTGGCAACTATATGCACAACATGAGAATGGTTAATAATACACCCACTACAATTAATAACAATGATGACTATGGTGCCAATCCGATGGTTATAGGGAGTTCATACAATACTATTAACAACAATTTGTTTGAAGAATGCTGGGCACTGAGTTATGACTATGGATATGATGGAGGTGCTGTTGAATTGTTCGGCTCATCCGTTAATAACAATACCATCATGTACAATACCGCCGTCAATTGCAATGGTTTTATGGAAATCGGAAGTAGTTCAGGAGGGATAGCTAACAACAATGTTGTATCCTATAATAAAATAATAAATTGTGGACTCCTTGGTACTTTCCAAAATTCAGGAGCATATACAACAAGCATAAATAATCTACAATACCTCAATAACACAGTAGTAGAAACAATACGTCAACAGTCAAGTCCAAGCAGTCTATTTTATATGGCGGCAAGTAGTGGCCCAGCGGGAATGGTAGTTGTTAAAAATAATATATTTTGGCTATCCTCTGGGATCAACTTTGCTGGCAGTAAATTCAATACCACTGCTATGGTACATTCCAATAACATTTTCCGAATGTCGAGTGGAACACTGGGAGTTACCCTTAACAGCAGCGAATTACTAAGCAGTACAGCCAATCTTTTTACCAATACAACTGGCACCGCTGGCGTATGGAACTACAGTTTATTAGCCGGTTGCCCTGCAATTAATTTTGGCATTCCATTGGGATATACAAAAGATTTTATCGGAAACGCAATCATAGGGAACCCAGATGTAGGTATACTAGAATTTGGATCTTCCACAACTAACCCATTAAGTGCCGCTTCGATAGCAGGTACCATCAGTTGCAATGGTGGTAATACAACCGTTACCGTTAGTGCAACCGGAGGAACAGCTCCTTACACAGGAACCGGAAACTTTACCGTAACTGCTGGAACATACAATTACACCGTTACAGATGCTAAAGGGCTTACAGCAACTACTTCCATAATCCTGAGCCAACCTAGCCTAATTGCTGCAACAATTACAGCAGGAACCATCTCTATAAATGGCGGAACTACTTCAGTAACTATTGCTGCAACTGGAGGTACAAGTCCTTACACTTATAACATAAATGGTGGTGTATTTCAAACCAACAATACATTTAATAATCTACTGGCAGGAACATATAGCATTGTGATTAAAGATGCCAATGCTTGCACTATCACTAAAACCATCACCATCACTCAACCTGCTATTGTGCCACTAAGCGCCTCTTCTACTGCTAGTACCATCAGTTGTAATGGTGGTAATACAACCGTTACAGTGAGTGCGGCTGGTGGAACAGCCCCATACACAGGAACCGGAAACTTTACCGTAACTGCTGGAACATACAATTACACCGTTACAGATGCTAAAGGGATTACAGCAACTACTTCCATAATCCTGAGCCAACCTAGCCTAATTAGTGCTACAACTACAGCAGGTATCATAGCAATAAATGGCGGAACTACTTCAGTAACTATTGCAGCAACTGGAGGTACAAGTCCTTACACTTATAACATAAATGGTGGTGTATTTCAAACCAACAATACATTTAATAATCTACTGGCAGGAACATATAGCATTGT
>CANJAW010000189.1:0-5856 GCA_947472215.1 Chitinophagaceae bacterium | reverse complement strand
CCACAACATCACCTAATACAACCGTTGAAGGAGTTAATTCTATAGTTAAACTACTAGAACCAACAAGCACTTGTTTGTCTTGGTATCCAACAACAGAAACTACTAATGAACTGCCTTTTGCAGCAGCAATAGTAAAAACACCACCTACATTTGTATTCACTTTTTGTATGCCATTCTTCACAGAAACTGTAGCGCCTTCAATAGGCTTTGCTGTTTCTATTTCAAGAACTTTACCAGTTACAACAACATTTTGTGCATGGGCCTGAAAAACGAATAATAAAATTACCAATGGTAATAACAATAAACTGAGAAAGCGATTTTTGATTTGCTTCATAACGGGTAGAATTTTTAAGAGCACAAAACTACCCGGACAATATTATGAGCATGTATCTTTAATGTTACCGTACTGCCATTAAAATGTAAAGGGAATGTTAATTGAAGCAATTAGGTACTTCTTCAATCTGCGATAGGCTACTAGATTTGCCATCTGCAATCTTCAAACCTATTGTATGAAGCTAAATAAATTAAAAATAGATAGCCAAATCAGAAGCAACCCATTTATATTTCAACAAGATAATGTAACCCGAATAGATTTTACAATTTTGATAACGAAGAGTGTAGTTGTCTTTAATTCACTTGTTTATTGTAACTTCTTGCCCCCTCCCTTGCACTCCAATTTTATTTCCAAAAAAAATATTCCGGGATACTAATGAAAATTTATAAGGTAGGCGAAAAATAATTGTTTCATGAGATTTGGTTGCTATAAACGCTTTGGGTATTGTTTTATTCCTGTTGTTTTGTAACTTGGGAAGGAAAAAATTATTTTTGGTATTTAGAGTGAACCATCGGTGTAATTATTGTAAGTCTGGCGGAGTAACTTGTAATCTGGTAATCTTTTCGAATTGTATGGAACAGCCATTAGATCCAACTAAAAAAAATAATCAATGCGCATGAAAAAAATTTTAATAGTGGTGGCAGTAGTTGTATCTACAAATTCCTGTTTGCAAGACAAAACTGCTAAAAGGACCTATTTCCCTGAGTCGATGTCTTATTGTATAACTGTAAAGGAATTAAATGAGGTGGTGAAGTTTAATAATTTTACGCCGATAGTGGCTTCACGGAATTATACGTATGCCAATATCGCGGCGTATGAATGTATTGCAGCGGCTTATCCAACAAAGTATCAATCCTTGGCTGGTCAAATTCATGGCCTATCTACAATGCCTTCATTGGATACTACCCATCCCGTGGATGTTGAATTTTCGGCCTTGTTGGCATTTTGCAAGGTAGGTGAAGCGGTTACTTTTCCGGAGGGTAGTATGAGGGGTTTTGTAGACAGTCTACAACTACTTGCTAAAAGCGAAGGCATGTCTGCTGAGATGTTGAACAATTCCATCGCTTTTTCCGATACGATTGCAAAATCAATTTTGGCATGGAGTAAAAAAGACAATTACTTGCAAACTAGAAGCGCCCAAAAATATACGGTCATTGATTCACCAGGTCGCTGGGTACCTACCCCACCAATGTATGCAAGTGCCATTGAACCGCACTGGAATGAGATAAGGACCCTTGTTATGGATAGTGCCGATCAGTTTAGAACTCCCCGTCCGATTCCTTTTAATATGAGTGATAAGAATGGGACTTATTATAAGCAGGTGATGGATTCCAAAAATGCGATCGATCATTTGACTGACGAGCAAAAACATATCGCGATGTTTTGGAACGATCTTCCCAATGAATTGCATGTGAGCGGCCACGTTCAGTTTATTACCAAAAAGTTTTCTCCTCCGGGCCACTGGATGAATATTGCAGGAATTGCATCGGTGAAATCAAAGGCAGATTTTGCCAAAACAGTTGCTGCCTATACCCTTACTTCCATTTGTATGTTTGATGCGTTTATCCATTGCTGGGATGAAAAATTCAGGAGCAATATGGTAAGGCCGGAAACAGTAATCAATAAATATATCGATCCGGAGTGGAGGCCATTTTTGCAAACGCCTCCTTTTCCGGAATATACCTGTGGACATAGTACGGTGTCCTCGGCAGCGGCATCTGCCCTTACCAAAATGTATGGTGAAAACTTCAGTTATACCGATACCAGCGAGCTTGAGTTTGGAATCCCCAATCGCTCATTTTCCTCTTTCAGAGCGGCTTCCAATGAAAATAACCTGGCCAGGTTTTATGGTGGGATCCATTTCCATCCAAGTTGTTTGGTAAGTACCGAGTATGGAAAAAAAGTGGGAGATTTTGTGGTGGGCAAATTGGTGCTGGAGAGAGGGGCGCGGTAATTTTTGTTTAGCGGGTTTAGGGGTTTAGGGTTTAGTTGTTTAGGAGTTTAGGGTTTAGAGGTTTAGGCGTTGCTTCTTAGATCATTCATTGTTTTTAAAAAAGTAGAATACAATTCAAAATTTATGCAAAAATTTATTTTCATTCTTACGATTGCTTTATGTGTTCAACTTTATTCTCATGCACAGGGCTGTGTTGCTGTTCGCCAAATGGGCGGCTTATCGATGTGTTCATCCGATGCCTATAATATATCCAAAGCTGATTGGCAGGTGGGAACAAATTATCGTTATTTTCATTCATGGCGTCATTTTATTGGTACCGATGAACAGCCCCAGCGGCAAAATACAGGTGGGGGGATTGGTTTGGATGGAATTGATCATGGCAATGCAGTTAATATTTATTCGCATTCGCTCGATCTTAACATATCATATGGCTTGACGAATAGGTGGCAATTGAATCTGACTATACCCTACGTGCATAATGAACGCTCGCAGGTGCTGAGGCAAACAGCACCCGTGAAGGATACCTTTCGGTACAGTGTATTCGCAAAAGGATTGGGTGACATCAGAATGAGCGCCAACTACTGGGTAATTAATCCGGATAAAGCGCACAAAGGCAATTTGATGCTGGGCTTTGGTATTAAATTAAATAACGGAAATCACAATGCGTTGGATGCCGCTCCGCAGGCAAACGGAACCATCCGAATAGGGGTAATGGACCAGGCGATTCAGCCTGGTGATGGGGGTATCGGATTTTCTTTAGAGGCTCAAGGATTCAGGCATCTGTATAAAACAATTTATGGCTTTGCCAATGGCTACTATTTATTTAATCCAAGGGAGTCGAATGGAAGTTTCAAATCTGCACCTACAGCCGGACTAGAAGGATACAATGTATATGCTTGTCCGGATCAATACTTTGCCCGTGCTGGATTCATGAGCACAGTGGACAAAGCTCAAAAACTCACCTTATCCCTTGCAGTAAGGGGAGAGGGTATTCCAGCATATGATGCATTGGGAGGTCAGGTTGCGTATCGTCGTCCTGGCTATGTGATTGCGATTGAATCTGGCATTAGTTATCGATCAGGGCAGCATGGAATCAGTTTATATGTGCCTTATAATATTGTTAGAAATCGATTACAGAGTGCTGCTGATATTGCTACCCAGCAATTACAAAACAAAGGGGTATTGGATCCCGCAAAATTGGTGCATGTGCAAGGAGATGCTGCTTTTGCGGATTACTCCATTAGTCTGGGGTACACTTACCGGATTGTAAAGAAGGGTACCGCACTTCAGCATTTTAATCCAACATTATAAAACACCAAAGTCCAGCAATGCAAATTGTATAACTTAAAGTAAATGGGATGTTTTTAAAAATTTGACAAATAAAATATTTAATTGATTATCATCATTTAAAAACTGACTACTAAATCAATGGTCTCTAAAATGCACAATCATTTCACAGCCTTTACCAGGAGCCGAAATTAATTTCATTTCCCCATTGAATAAAGCGGCTCTTGCTTTGATATTGAGCAAGCCCACACCTTTCGATTTCAGGGCTGGGTCGAACCCAATTCCATTGTCTTTTATTTTTAGCAAAACGCCTCCTTTTTTATTGGCGACATTCAACCAAACAGTTGAAGCCTTGGCGTATTTACGGATATTATTGAACTGTTCCTGTACAATCCGGTAGATGGTAAGTTTAAGATCTGCGGAGCTATTATTTTCTTTGAATGTCGCCGCGTCAATATGAACATTTATTGAGCTAGTAGCCGTAAGGTCAGCGGTAATATATGCTAGGGCATCTTTTAATTCCGAAATAGTCAAGGAAGGTGGAATCAGCGAGTGAGAGAGTGACCTTATCTCTGCTATGGCAGCGGTTACGAGCCCTTCGGATTGATCAAGGAATTGGTTGGGTTCACTTAGCTTTCCTCTAGCTAGGCCTAAATATAAGCGGGAGCTTGCCAATAGCTGGTTAACATTATCATGCAGTTCGCGGCCAATTATTTGTTTTTCTTTTTCCTGTGCTTCAAAAACTGCTTCAGTAATTTCTTTTTGATTTTTTATTTTTTCGGCCGTTATTTTATTTTCTAGCAACACATTTTCTGTAACATTAATACCTAGTGAAAGTATCAGGGAGCTGGAGTTTTTGAATTTAATGTTGTGAGAAGCAATGTCCATATAAAAAATTTCACCAGCCTGGTTAATCTGTTTGCGCCGAGAAATTTTTTTTAATAAAAAATCAATTTTAGATGGGGGTTCCGTTAACTCTATCTGATTTAGATCTTCTGGTGCCTGAATGTCCAAAATCGATTTGGTTAAAAAAACTTCTTTTGAATATTGGTATTCTTTGCAACAGGAATTATTCACTTCTATAATATGAAAATCCGAAGGGTCCCACATTATGATGCTGGCTGGATTGTTGTTAAACAAATACCTATAGCGCTCCTCGGATTCCATTAGCCTGGAGGCATTTTTTTTTCTTTCGATGCTATAAAGGATCGTTTTGGCCAAAAGTTTTTCATCAAAATCACCTTTTATCAAGTAGTCCTGCGCACCTAATTGAATAGATTCTAGTGCCATGCTTTTATTCGACATGCCCGACAAAATGACCACGGGTATTTCACCTGAATATTTACGGATGGTTTTATAGGTGCTGATGCCCATGCTATCTGGTAATGAAAGATCCAGTAAAATGATATCAATCGACTCATTGATTGAATCCACCGCATTTTGTAAGCGGGAGCAGGTGAAAATATTTTTAATTAAAATTCCAGAAGTATTCAGCAGTTCGGTTAGTAAAAACTGCTCTTCTTTATTATCTTCCACCATTAAAATATTGATAGAATTGCTGGGTAACATTTTTTTTATTTAAAGTAGCGAAATGATAGGAATCCCATTATTTAGGAATCATAAAAGGAGATTTCGATTAGCTTGTTCCGAATAGGATTTTGTTAAAAGGCCATCAGTTTTTCAGGAATGGTGGAAGATTTGGCAAGTCGGTACGAAGTGAAGTCTATTGTTGAGTTGAATAACTCGATAGGTATAAAGTTACTATTTTTTCCAAAAAAGACAACCCCTATATTATTTTATTGGCTTAGTACATTTTAGAAGCGTCCTTCAAATGCTAGGCAGCAGTTGGGTTGTATTTTGCTGAAATATTGTAAAATCGAGTTAAAAGCTTGTGATTGGCTATTATTTTCTACTCTATTTTATTCACCGTTCATCGTACATTGGCGGCGGAATCTAACCTGGCGGGTCACAGCTTTATTTTTTAACTTTCACTCATTTAATTTAGTAACTTTAAAGGAGGAATTCAATCCAAAGAGTTCCAGCCTATTCATTAGTTCCCGATGCATGCCAGCATTCATCTTCCTAGATGGTGGAATATCTTCTACTAAAAAATAGCAATGCAAGCGCCTTATTCATGCGTTTGGTCTGCCTACATTAATTACCACCAAGCCTTGTAAAAAAATATTTCAGGTATGAAAAAATTTTTATTAATAGATGACCACGAAATTGTTCGTTCGGGCGTTAAAAATGTTTTGCAGGAATTATTTAAGTCCTGCGAAAT
>CANJAW010000188.1:0-5861 GCA_947472215.1 Chitinophagaceae bacterium | reverse complement strand
TGAAGGAAGTAAAAGAACTTTGGAGTATGGGGATCAAAGCTGTTTTATTGTTTGTAAAAGCGGCCGATGATACGAAAGACAATACCGGAAAGGAATCTTGGAATCCGGATGGATTAATGCAGCGGGCAATTAAAGCCATAAAGGATGCAGTGCCGGAAATGATTATTATGACCGATGTGGCATTAGACCCCTACTCCACTTACGGGCACGATGGAATTGTAATAGAGGGCGAAATTGTGAACGATCCCACTGTGGAAGCGTTGGTAAAAATGAGTCTGAGCCATGCTTCAGCTGGTGCCGACATAATTGCACCTAGCGATATGATGGATGGAAGGATTGGTGCCATACGGGAAGCACTGGAACAAAATAATTTTACCAAAACAGGCATCATGGCCTACAGTGCCAAATATGCCTCTTGCTTTTACGGACCATTTCGTGATGCCTTGGATAGTGCGCCTGGTTTTGGTGATAAAAAAACCTACCAGATGGATTATGCCAATCGAATAGAAGCTATAAAAGAAACTTTGATGGATATTGAAGAAGGTGCCGATATTGTAATGGTAAAACCCGCCATGGCCTACCTCGATATTATTCGTGAAGTAAAAAATGCAGTGGACGTTCCCGTTAGTGCCTATCATGTAAGCGGTGAATACGCAATGATTAAAGCAGCCGCAAAAATGGGTTGGCTACAGGAAGATAAAGCCATCTTGGAAAGCCTCACTTCCATCAAAAGAGCCGGGGCAGATTTAATTGCCACCTACTTCGCCAAGGATGCAGTGAGGTTGCTGAGGTAAATTGTCAATGGTGAATGGTGAATTGTCAATGGTGAATAGATAGAATAACGATCATTAAATTTATTGATTTTTTGTTTGTGATTGAATTAAATTAATTGTACTATTATGATTGACCATTCACCATTCACCATTGACAATTCACCATTCACCATTCAACCATGTTCTTAACACTTAATCACCAAAAGCTTGATCTATACAGTTTTTCACGAAAATTTGTAAAGGAATGTTACCAATTAACCAAACAAATACCAGCAGATGAAAAATTTGGAATGGTTACTCAAATTAGAAGAGCAGCACTATCTGTTCATTTAAATATTGCTGAAGGGGCTTCAAGAAAATCAGAATCAGAAAGAAAAAGATATTATGAAATTGCAAGAGGCTCAATCATTGAAATTGATGCAGCCCTTGATATAGCCAATGATCTACAATACTTAAACAATCAAAATCTAATTATATTGGGCGAAACAATGGTAAAATGTTTTAAAATGCTAACAGGACTGATTCAATCAAAAACAATTTAACTTTGTAAATCAACTCATTCACCATTCACCATTCACCATTCACCATTCACCATTCACCATTCACCATTCACCATTCACCATTCACCATTCACCATTCACCACCCCACCACCCCACCACCCTATGATCAATAAAAGCATTGAATTATTTGAAAGAGCCCAACGGTCCATTCCCGGTGGTGTCAACTCCCCAGTTAGAGCATTTAAGAGTGTGGGCGGTACGCCGCTGTTTATAAAAAAAGCAAAAGGTGCCTACCTGTATGATGCAGATGACAATCAATATATTGATTTTATTGCTTCCTGGGGACCGATGATTTTGGGACATGCACACGAACCTATTGTAAAAGCCATACAGGAAACTGCTGTGAATTCTACCTCTTTTGGAGCGCCCACAGAATTGGAGATTGACATGGCCGAACTCATCATTAGTATGGCTCCCAATGTAGACCAGATAAGGATGGTAAGCAGCGGCACAGAAGCCTGTATGAGTGCGGTAAGACTAGCAAGAGGATATACAGGGAAAAATAAGATCATCAAATTTGAAGGAAATTACCACGGTCATGCCGATGCGTTTTTGGTAAAAGCCGGAAGTGGCGTAGCTTCCTTTAATATCCAAACCGTACCCGGTATTACCTCCGGTGTTGCCAACGATACGTTGAATGCACCCTATAATAATTTGGAGGCTGTAAAGCAGTTAGTCGCTGATAATAAGGGTGAAATTGCCGCAATCATTATTGAACCTGTTGCGGGCAATATGGGTTGCGTACCTCCCCAGCCAGGCTTTTTGGAAGGACTAAGGAAAATATGTGATGAAGAAGCGATTGTATTTATTTTCGACGAAGTTATGACAGGATTTAGACTGGGGGCTGGTGGAGCACAGCAGCAATTAAATATTGCTGCAGACCTGGTAACCTATGGAAAAGTGATTGGCGGAGGTATGCCCGTGGGTGCATTTGGCGGAAAAAAAGCAATCATGCAGCATATTGCTCCTGTGGGAAATGTATACCAGGCCGGTACACTTAGTGGAAATCCTATCGCAATGATTGCCGGATACACGCTGTTGACAGAATTAAAAAACAATCCTGCTATATACGAAGAGCTGGATGCAAAAACCAAGTATC
Organism: Chitinophagaceae bacterium; assembly: GCA_947472215.1. Lineage (GTDB taxonomy): Bacteria > Bacteroidota > Bacteroidia > Chitinophagales > Chitinophagaceae > Ferruginibacter. The sequence goes on along the minus strand of CANJAW010000188.1, from coordinate 3,428 downwards.
TCGGTGATGGCATTGAAAGGGTTTTGACAAAGCGGGGAATTGATTTCCGTATCAACCGGATGGGTAGTATGATCAGCCTGCATTTTTGCAATCATGCTATTATTGACTTTGAATCTGCTTCCAAAGCAAATATTCCGTTATTCAACAAATTATTTCATCACTTACTGGATAATGGTATTTACCTACCGCCATCTGCTTACGAAAGTTGGTTTTTAAACAATGCGCTGAGCTATGATGACCTAGATAAAACAATCAATGCCATCGATAACTTTGATCAATAGTAAGAAAGGTAATAATACCTCCTATATTATGCACTGCTGAAAACAAGCAGTTTACTAGTGACACAGCACCTATTTCGTTTCATTTAAATTTAAATATCAGCTTTTTTGCAATTGGTTTTGGCTAATTTAACTGCAAAGACTAAATTTGCACTCTCAAAAGAATTTTTGGGTATCCGATTGGGTTATAGTGTAATGGTAGCACTACAGATTTTGATTCTGTCCGTCTAGGTTCGAATCCTAGTAACCCAACTTAGATCCTGGATCATGCAATCTTATAAAAGTTGCCCGATCCGGGATTTTTTATTTTAGCCTCCCAGCAAGCTCCTTAGCCAAAACCATAAAAAGATGTCATCTCAAACCCAAATTTTTGGTAATAATTTTGCTCTAATGATTTTTTTCTTACTTTTAACTATTATTAAAATTAGTTATTTATGCCGCAGTTCAAACTGTTGATTAATGGAAAACAATACCAACCCGATGTAGCTGCAGACACGCCCCTGCTATGGGTTTTAAGAGACCATTTAGGGCTGGTAGGAACCAAATACGGTTGCGGCATTGCACAATGCGGCGCCTGTACAGTTCATATCAATGGAACTGCAGTAAGGTCCTGCGTATTGCCTGTATCTGCTGTCAAAAACGCTGCTGTAACCACCATCGAAGGACTTTCAACTAATGGCGACCATCCCCTACAAACTGCCTGGGACGAAGTGGATGTGGCTCAGTGTGGCTATTGCCAAGCAGGTCAGCTCATGACCGCCGCCGCCTTGCTCAAAAAAAATCCACACCCCAATGCAGAAGAAATTGACAATGCCATGCAGGGTAATATCTGCCGCTGTGGTGCCTATCACCGCATCCACGAAGCCATAACAGTAGCCAGTAAAAAAATCTGACCCCATGTCAAACAACACCCAAAATAGCCGAAGAGATTTTTTGAAAATAAGTACCCTTACTGGTGGCGGTTTGCTGCTTGGTTTCAGCTGGCTTGAAACGGATGCTGCCTGCCCGGTAGTAATCACCGACTTACTTGCTGCTGAAAAAAAAGGTTTCAATAGTTATTTGTCGATCGATACAGATGGCGTTATTACCATCCTATCACCCAATCCAGAATTGGGACAAAATATCATGACCTCGTTCCCCATGATTATAGCAGAGGAACTGGAGGCCGACTGGACAAAAGTAAAAGTGGTGCAAGCCCCCTTGGATACCAAAAGTTTTGACCGACAACTTACCGGAGGCAGTGGTGCTATCCCCCACTCATGGAAAAGATTACGAACCGCAGGTGCCACCGCAAAATATATGCTGATTCAGGCTGCCGCCAATCAATGGAATGTAAACGCCACAGAATGTACCGCAAAAAATGGAATGGTACTACATCCCCTAACTGGAAAAAAATTAAGTTATGGCAATCTAGCCCTGCAAGCCTCTGCCATTGTAGTTCCTAAAGATATTGCGCTAAAAAATAGAAAAGATTTTACCCTCATTGGTAAATTGGTAAAAAATGTAGCTAACAAAAGCATTGTAACTGGTAAGCCTTTATTTGGACTTGATTTTTACAGGGAAGGAATGCTATATGCTATGATTCAGCGCCCAAAATCTTTTGGTACAAAAATAAAATCAGTAGATACTGCCGCTGCCAAGGCAATGCCTGGTATTGTAGATGTAGTAGTTTTTAAAAATAATGTTGCCGTAGTAGGTAAGTCAACTTGGGAAGTAAGTAAAGCAAGGAAATTATTGGTCATCGAATATGAAAATGATGGTGTAATACCAGAAAGTACCTCCGACCACAATACAATCTTCGCCAATTTATTAGACAATGGGACTGTAAGCGTAAAAAGGAAAAATGGTGACGTAGCGACAGCTTTCGCAAATGCAGCAAAAATTATCAAAAGTGAATACCAAGGGCCGTTTTTATCGCATTCGCCAATGGAACCCATGAATTTTTTCGCACATGTACGACCCGATGGAGTAGAATTGGTAGGCCCCACCCAAACACCCGCCAGCGCACGCAATGCCACTTCCAAACTATTAGGCATACCCGAAGATAAAATCACGCTGGAAATTACCCGGTTGGGTGGAGGATTTGGAAGGCGACTCAAATTTGATTATGTGCTGGAAGCAGCGGAACTGTCAAGCATAGTGAAAGCTCCTGTAAAGCTGATATGGTCGAGGGAAGATGATATGACGGGTGGTAGTTACCGCCCAGCTGTTCGCTACCGATTTGAAGCAGCACTAGATAACAGTGGCAATTTGATAGGGTACAAATGCCGCGGTGCTGGCATTAACTCGGGTAGCCCTACCCGTGAAGATAATTTCCCTTCAGGTGCGGTAGATCATTTGCTCATTGAAACAGTGGAACATAAATCCCCCATAACCACAGGTGCCTGGCGAGCTCCCATCACCAATTTTTTAGCATTTGCAGAACAAGCATTTTTGGATGAAGTAGCCACTGCGGCGGGTAAAGACCCAATTCAATTTAGGCTAGAGCTGTTAGCAAAGGCTAAAAATACTCCGGTAGGATCCATTAAATATAACATTGACAGAATGGAAACCGTGATCAAAATGGCGGCAGAAAAATCTGGATGGGGCAAAAAGAAAGGCGTATCGCAGGGCTTTAGTGTATACTTTTCCCACTCCTCTTATGTGGCACAGGTTTGCGAAGTGATCATGCAAGCTGGCAAACCAGTAGTGAAAAAAATATATGCCGTATCCGATTGTGGAGAGGTGGTAAACCTAAGTGGTGCGCGGCAACAAGTGATGGGTGGCATCGTAGATGGCCTAGGGCATGCTATGTATGGTAAAATAACTTTCAACAATGGTGCGGCAGAGCAAACCAATTTTAACACCTACCGACTAATCCGCATGAAAGATATTCCCGAAATTGAAACCCATTTTGTAGATAATGGGATAGATCCAACAGGACTAGGAGAACCGGCCCTACCACCTACCGGCGGAGCAGTAGCCAATGCAATATTTAAAGCCACCGGTAAGCGATTAAGGAATCAACCTTTTATGGATGAAGAGGTATTTAAATCGGTATAAAAGTTTCAAGAAAATAAACAGATTTTTTTGAATTCAATTGTTATTCAAATTGAAAAGCAAAATACGTGCATGGAACTGCGCCAACATTTCTGATTGCATGTAAAATAT
>CANJAW010000187.1:0-5886 GCA_947472215.1 Chitinophagaceae bacterium | reverse complement strand
TACTAAATCGGTTCAAAATTAATTACGGTAAAAGCAGCATTATAGCTTTTACATAAAATATTTGTTATGACAAAACAGGAAAAAAACGAAGTAATAGAACTATTGAAAGGGAAGTTTACCCAATACAATAATTTCTACATTACCGATACAGAAAGTTTGACCGTTGCCCAGATAACCAAACTGCGTAGCCATTGCTTTGATAAGCAGGTAGAGATGAAGGTTGCCAAAAACACACTTATCCGTAAAGCATTAGAGAGCCTTGATACCGAAAAGTATTCAGGTGTGTATGATTCTTTACATAACGTAACAGCTCTTTTATTCAGCGAAAACCCTAAAGAACCCGCTTTGATTTTAAGTGGTTTCAGGAAGGAAAGCAAAGGCGAAAAGCCTGAGTTAAAAGCAGCATTCATTAATGGTGATATTTTTGTTGGCGATAACCAATTGGTTGCCCTTACACAAATCAAAACTAAAAATGAATTGATAGGTGAAGTAATCGGATTATTGCAAGCTCCTATTCAGCGTGTGTTAGGTGCTTTACAAAATAAAGATGCAGCAAGTGCAGCAGAAGTTGTAGTTGAAGCAGCTGCTCCGGCTGTGGAAGTTGCAGTAGAGGTAGCACCTATCGCAGAAGCAGCTCCAGTGGCTGTTGATGATGCGGTGGCTCCTGAAGCAGCAGCTCCTGAAGCAGAGTAGCATTTAAGAGAATACAGGAAGGTGTATCCAATCATATTACCCTGGCCGGATGGGAAAAAAAGGCAACAACAATTTTTTTAAAACTCCGCCGGAGTATATAACAATGAAGGCGGAAAAAATTTAATTATTATGGCAGACGTAAAAAAATTAGCTGAAAGTTTAGTAGGCTTAACAGTAAAGGAAGTACAAGAATTAGCAGAGTTTTTAAAATCAGAGTACGGTATTGAGCCTGCTGCAGCTGCAGTAGTAGTAAGTGCAGGTGGTGGCGAAGCTGCTGCTGTTGAAGAAAAAACATCTTTCAATGTAATCTTGAAAGCTGCAGGTGCTAACAAATTAGCGATTGTTAAAATCGTTAAAGAATTAACAGGATTAGGATTGAAAGAAGCTAAAGATTTAGTTGACGGTGCTCCAAAACCAGTTAAAGAAGGTGTTGATAAAGCAACTGCCGAAGAATTAAAAACTAAGTTGACTGAAGCAGGCGCTGAAGTTGAAATAGCTTAATTTACAAGTTTATTAAATAGCTTTAAAAGCCGGAGAGCAATCTTCGGCTTTTTTGTTGCCGTTCATGTAATTTTTTTTATAGTGTACTAAGATTGATAAATATTTGCATAATTGATTATTTAAAAAAAAACATATGCGAATACTATCAATGCTAGGTTCTATTATCCTATTTTCAGTATTTTTCTCCTGTAATACCGCCAATAAGAACCAATCTTATGGTGAGCCCAACTCTTTTTTTGACAAAGGGGGTATGGATACGACCGTAAAGCCAGGCGACAATTTTTTTCTTTACGCCAATGGTCAATGGGTAAAGAGCGCTGTTATTCCAGATGACCAAAGTGGCACTGGTAGTTTTTTTACTTTGTACCAAGAGAATTTAAAAAAACTGAAAATAATCCTTGAGGAGGCAGCAAAGGGAAAAAATCAAAAAGGTAGCCTAGAACAAAAAGTAGGGGATTATTTTTCAAGTGGGATGGATACCCTTACACTTGAAAAAATAGGGGCTACCCCCCTAAAGCCTATTCTTGCTTCAATTGATGCGGTAAAAAATTATACTGAATTGGTGAATCTGATCACCTTACTGACCCAATCGGAAGGTAGTGGTTTGATGGGGTTATATGTGGGGGCGGATGATAAAAAAAGCGAAAAAAATATCCTTATTTTATCTCAATCTGGGCTTTCACTACCAGAAAGAGATTATTATTTCAGAAAAGATAGTGCAACATTGGCGGCAAGAAATGGCCTAATAAAATATGCCAATACTTTATTTTCATTAACTGGTGCTGATAGTGTAAGCGCTGCAAAAGAAAGTATGGATGTGCTAAATTTAGAGACTGCCATTGCAGCCGCTCATCGAACGCCCGTAGCATTGCGGGATCCACAAGCCAATTATAATAAAATGAGTATTGCTCAACTGGAACAGCTCTCCCCTAATGTTGGCTGGAAGAAGGTGTTTTTAGATATGCATATTACTACCGATAGTGTAAACATTGCCCAGCCAGCCTATTTTAAGGCTTATAGTGCTTTATTAAAAAGTCAGCCAATTGAGGTTTGGAAGTCAAAGGTGAAGTATGATTATGTTAGCAGAAATGCTTCTTTATTGAGCAAATCTTTTGTATCAGCTGCTTTTGATTTTAGCAAAATATTGAATGGACAAAAAAAGCAATCCGATCGATGGAAGATAATGGTGAATTCGGTAGATAGAAATTTAGGTGAGTTGTTGGGGCAATTATATGTTAAGCACCATTTTACCCCTGAAGCTAAGCAAAGAATGGACGAGTTGGTTACGAATTTGCAAGATGCATTCAAAAAACGGATTCAACGATTAGACTGGATGTCTGATAGTACCAAAGAAAAGGCGACCAAAAAGTTAACGGCTTTTTTAAAGAAAATTGGTTATCCCAATAAATGGAAAAATTACGATGATGTAGAAGTTGATCCAGGCAATTATTTCAACAATGCAAAGAGCACTAGTGTTCATCGATACAGCGAAATGATTGCAAAAGTGGATAAATTAGTGGATCGTTCTGAATGGGGGATGACACCTCCAACAGTGAATGCCTATTACAATCCTGGTAATAACGAAATTGTATTTCCTGCTGGTATTCTGCAATTCCCTTTCTTTGATGCTAAAGCAGATGATGCCATTAATTATGGTGGTATAGGAATGGTTATCGGTCATGAAATGACCCATGGTTTTGATGACCAAGGAAGTCAGTATGATGATGTTGGGAATTTAAAAAATTGGTGGGGTAAATCTGATGCGGTTAAGTTTAAAGAAAAAACAGGGGCAGCAGTTCAGCAGTATAATGCATTTACCGTATTGGACAGTTTGCATGTGAATGGGCAGCTAACGCTAGGTGAAAATCTGGCAGATATCGGAGGATTGGCAATTGCATACGATGCTTTTAAGTTGACCAAGCAAGGCCAAGGTAATGTCTTGATTGATGGATTTACTCCTGATCAACGTTTTTTTCTTGGGTTTGCCCAGGTTTGGAGAATTAAAAATAGGGTAGAGCAGGTACGCGCAAGGATAACAACGGATCCTCATTCTCCGGAAATGTACCGCATTAATGGACCTACCCTTAATTTTACTCCCTTTTATGATGCATTTGGGGTAAAACTGGGTGATAAAATGTATAAAAGTCCAATAGAAAGAGTTAAAGTTTGGTAAGCTCGATAGGGGGAAATGATGGCTTTTTTATATAGAAAAGGCCAACATTTCCTTTTTTTGCTCCTTTTTTATCAAAAATCAAACCAAAATCCTAAAATATCATTATAGAATTTCTATATTTAAATACTATTCCTTACCTTTGCCGTCCTTTAATTTCGGGTTAGTGGCATTCATCATGTTTACAGCTTGAAAATAGAGAACCTTCTCAGCATTAAAACGTTTTAATTACAATATGGCTGCAACAAAATCATCCGCTGCTCAGCGTATCAATTTCGGAAAAATTGAACTACTGGCGGAAACTCCCGATTTACTCGGAATCCAGATTCAATCGTTTAAAGACTACTTCCAGTTGGAAACTACGCCCGATAAGCGTAACAACGAAGGATTATTCCGTGTGTTTAAGGAAAATTTTCCTATCACCGACACGCGAAATATCTTTGTACTGGAGTTCTTAGACTATTTTGTTGATCCACCCCGCTACACCATTGATGAGTGTATTGAAAGGGGATTGACTTATGCGGTACCGTTAAAAGCAAAACTTCGGTTGAGCTGTAATGACGAAGAACACGTAGATTTCCAAACAATTGTTCAGGATGTGTTTTTGGGAAACATCCCTTACATGACTCCACGTGGTACATTTGTTATCAATGGAGCTGAAAGGGTAGTGGTATCTCAGTTACATCGTTCTCCTGGTGTATTTTTTGGACAGTCGGTTCATCCGAATGGAACAAAGATTTACTCTGCCAGGGTGATTCCTTTTAAAGGTGCTTGGATGGAGTTTGCTACTGATATCAACAATGTCATGTATGCCTATATTGATCGCAAGAAGAAATTCCCTGTAACAACTTTGTTACGTTCTATCGGCTTTGAAACGGATAAGGATATTCTAGAATTGTTTGGAATGGCCGATGAAGTAAAGGTTGAAAAGAAAGGTTTGAATAAGTATGTCGGTAAACGCCTTGCTGCTCGTGTATTACGTACATGGGTAGAAGATTTTGTAGATGAGGATACCGGAGAAGTGGTTAGTATTGAAAGAAATGAAATCGTTTTGGAACGTGATACAGTGTTGGATCAAGAGAACATTGACATGATCGCCGAAATGGATGTGAAGAGTGTATTTGTTCAGAAAGAAGAAGTGAGTGGTGATTATGCAATCATCTACAACACATTAAATAAGGATACTTCTAACAGTGAACTGGAAGCGGTTCAACATATTTACCGCCAGTTACGTGGTGCAGATGCACCGGACAACGAAACAGCTCGTGGTATCATTGATAAATTATTCTTCAGTGATAAACGCTACGATCTGGGTGAAGTTGGTCGTTATAAGATCAATCGCCGTTTGGGATTGAACTTCCCTATTGAGAAAAAAGTATTGACAAAGGATGATATCATTGCTATTATCAAAACATTGGTTCAATTGACCAATGGAAAGAGTGAAGTAGATGATATTGACCATTTAAGTAATCGTCGCGTACGTACCGTGGGCGAACAATTGTATGCCCAGTTTGGAGTAGGTTTAGCCCGTATGGCACGTACCATTCGTGAAAGAATGAATGTTCGTGACAACGAGGTATTCACTCCCGTGGATTTGATTAATGCAAGAACTTTATCTTCTGTTATCAATTCATTTTTCGGTACTTCCCAGTTATCCCAGTTCTTAGATCAAACCAATCCATTAAGTGAGATCACGCATAAGCGTCGTATCTCCGCACTTGGACCGGGTGGTTTAAGTCGCGAAAGAGCTGGTTTTGAGGTGCGTGATGTGCATTATTCTCATTACGGTCGTCTTTGTACCATTGAAACTCCAGAGGGTCCAAACATTGGACTGATCTCTACGCTTTGCGTACACGCCAAGATCAATGACATGGGCTTTATTGAAACCCCTTACCATAAGGTAACTGAAGGAAGGGCAGATATGAAGAAAATCACTTTCCTTAGTGCTGAAGAAGAAGATCTGGCTAAGATTGCACAGGCCAATATTATAATGGATGAAAAAGGAAACTTTGTTGAAGATAGAATCAAGAGTCGCCAAACAGGGGATTTTCCGATTTTAGATAAAAACGAAGTGGAATATATGGATGTGGCACCTAACCAGATTGTTGGTTTAAGTGCTTCCTTGATTCCCTTCCTTGAACATGATGATGCTAACCGCGCCTTGATGGGATCGAATATGCAACGTCAAGCGGTTCCCTTGATTCGTTTGGAATCTCCAATTGTAGGTACAGGTTTAGAAGGAAAGGCTGCCCGTGATGCAAGGATTCAGTTACATGCAGAAGGAACTGGTGTAGTTGAATATGTTGATGGTAATGAAATTCACGTTCGTTACAACCGCAGCGAAATGCAGCAGTTGGTTAGCTTTGAAGAAGATTTAAAAATCTATAAGGTTACCAAATTTATCCGCACCAACCAAGAAACCTGTATCAACTTACGCCCTGCTGTTGTTAAAGGACAGAAAGTGGTGGAGGGTGATTTCTTAACAGAAGGATATGCAACCAAGGGTGGTGAAATGGCATTGG
>CANJAW010000186.1:0-5907 GCA_947472215.1 Chitinophagaceae bacterium | reverse complement strand
TTTTATCATCTCTTCCACTTGATCGGGATGAAAATTCATATTAATTCTTCCAAAATTTTTTTTATCAGGAAACGAAGGATGTGCTCCTATTACAACATTGTGTTGTAAGGCAAGCTCAACGGTTTGTTGCATGGTAAACTCATCCCCCGCATGGTATCCGCAAGCAATATTTGCTGAGGATATAAAGGGCATAATAAGGGCATCGTTGTCCATTCCTTCCCCCATGTCACAGTTAAGGTCAATCGAAAAATGCATTGATATTATTTTCTTGTAATAAATATAATTCCGTTGCTTCCTGCAAGCTAATGTCAACAAAACGAATGGTATCTCCGGGCTTTAACTGTGCAATCAACGAAAGGTCTACTGCCGCAACCTGGGCTATTCTAGGGTAACCACCGGTGGTCTGACAATCATTCATTAGAATGATTATTTTTCCATTGGGGGTTAATTGAATTGTACCCTTGTTAACAGCGGTTGAAAGCAGTTCGCTATCATCTTTTAGTTGAAGTTCAAGGCCTTGAAGATGATATCCCATTCTGTCGAAGCGGGGAGAAAGCGTAAAGGGTTGTGAATAGAATCGTTGAATACTTTCTGTTGTCATTCGAAATTTTTCGGCTCCAGGCATCACCCTCACTACCGTTGATGTTGGGTAATTAGGACATGGCATGGGTGCCGTAATTGTTTTTGAAGGAAGGGTAAATAATTTTTCAAATTTCAAGCTGCCTTCTTTTTGTAATGGAGCACCGATACCAGCCAGCAGACAAACACTTTTACTCTTCATTATTTCAGTTGCATCGAACCCGCCCCGAACGGCAATATAAGTTCTTGTTCCGTTTTGGTTATATATAATTTCTAGTACGTCGTTTTTTAATACTAGCAAAGGTTGGTAATATTTAATTTGTTCGCTATTGATAAAAGCACTTCCGCCGCCTGTAATTGCTATCACTGTTGTGTCATTGAATTTGAGCCGAAGTCCGCCTAGGGTACATTCAATTGTTGTGGCATTTCTTTTGTTGCCAACCAACGCATTGGCAATACAATGTGAAACGAGGTCCATTGCACCGCTTTCGGGAACCCCATAGGCTCGGTAGCCGACCCTGCCTTCATCTTGGATGGAGGAAAAAACTCCAGGTTTTAATACCAATGCATCATGGTTATGTTGCTCTTTATTAATAAAGAAAAATGGTGACCGATCTTTTTTAATTGAGTAATAAGTAGCTAGCGGTATTTCATAAAATCGGACCCTGTCGCCGGGATTCAATAAAAAAGGATTTGTTTTTTGGAGATCAAATAAACGTAATGGGGTTCGTCCAATAATTTGCCATCCTCCGGGCGAGGGTAGTGGATAAATACCGGTTTGTTTTCCTGCAATGCCAATAGAGCCCTCCTCTACCAAATGTCTTGGTGTTGGTTTTCGAGCAGTGGCAATGGAGTCTTCTACTTCTCCCATGTAGGCAAATCCAGGCAAAAAACCCATCATGTAAACCGTATATTCTTTTTGCTGATGAATTTGTATGACCTCTCTTTTTGAAAGCCCCCTTTCTTTAGAAATATAATCTAGGTCATATCCGAATTCAGCTTCGTAGCAAACGGGAATAGAAACCATTTTTCCGGAACTAATTTTTTTATTAGCAACTTTGAGCAGTAATTGTTTGATATATGGTTTAATAAAATCAACAGGGGCAACAGGGTTGGAAATAACCAGCTCCGGCCGAAAATAAATAGTTAGGGTTGAATAAGCCGGAACGGTTTCAATAAATCCGGTAAAAGGGTTTTGTGAAAGCAGGGTATTAAGTTGCTGTACTTGTTGAAAAATGGCCTCCTCCAGTTGGTTTCCCCAATCAACGGCAATAGCTGATTCGCAAATTGGATATATTTTTGGCTCCATCATATTTCTTAACGGGCTAAGGCATACACGGCAAAGCTTGCCAGCCAATGTTCGCCTCCATAATTTCCTGACACCACATTGGGCAAGCTGGCGGCGAGATGTCTGGCAGCTGCACGAACCAATAAATTTTTTCTTTTATCGGACGCTGGCAACAGCGAAGCAATATCTTTCATACACCAGCTTCTGCTGAAACATAATCCGTCTAGGTGTACGATTTGAAAATCATTTCTGTCTGAAATAACGGGCAGTTGAGCGATGTGCTCTAAAGCACCCTTACTGTAAAACTCATTCAGCCAAGTTATAAATTCATTTTTCGGTAAAACCCTTTTCATTAAATCGGATTCTTCAAGTGAAGGAGATAAAAAATCAGTTCCATCGGGCTCCCAATTAGCAGCGGCCTTTTTATCATTTCTGAAAAGCAGTAAGGCGCTTTTTTCCAACTTTTTTTCAAAGTCAACTTCACCAGCAGCTCTTGCATAATCAATTGCAAAGACCAAACCAAATGCGGTGTTAGGGTGAACGCCCGTGCGATTAGGATAGGTTTGCTTAGGTAAAAATTCTTTCCATGATGCAATTACTTTCTCAACCAAGGGTTGTAAATTCATTTTCCAGTTCTTCGCATCCGCATCTTCCCAATTAATTAGTTCCTGCTGTAGCTTAAGCAACCAGGCCCATCCATAAGTACGTTCAAAGCTTTTTGATAATTTCCCATCTAAATAATTCATTTCCTGAGCAATGCCTATCGTTGTGATATTTTTATTGAATAGCTCCCTTATCTGCGCAGCTTGCGGTAAATTTGGATATTGTTTTAATAGACGTGCAAGCATCCAGTAACCATGCACACTGCTATGCCAGTCGAAACAGCCGTAAAATACAGGATGCAATTGTTTGGGAGTAAGCAGCTGATCAATGTCTGAAAGGGCAGTGTGGCCAGTTTTATTAGGGTACTCCTGTTGCAGGCATTTCAAGGGCATCGCGGCCAAATGAGCCGCTCCTTCTACCGTTAGCGTAATTACGGAACTGTCGGAGTTGATAGTAATAAAACCGTTCACTTGGGCTGACAACTCTTGTAGTCCAATGAAGCAAAATAATAGAATAGCCTTGTTCATACTCCTAATTTTATTACAAGTTAAATTAAATGTAGTTCCCTTCCGCAAAAAAAAAGCACCTCCAATTAAGAGATGCTCAAATAGTATACTAGCTATAATTTTCTTATTCTGCTTCTGCTACCACTTCTTTCACTTCGGGAATCATTCTTTTCATCATTCCTTCGATACCTGCTTTTAAGGTAATCATGGAAGAGGGGCAACCGCTGCAACTTCCCTGTAACATTAAATTTACGCGACCATCTTCGTAGCTTTTAAACTGTATGGCACCACCATCCATTTCAACAGCAGGCTTTACATAATTTTCTAATAATTCTTTGATACGTTTTACCACATCATCATCATCTGCGCTTACCTCATTGCTACTTTCCTGTTTCATAGAGGCTACCGCCTCTTCATTTACCACCGCTTTTCCTTCTTCGAGGTATTCTTTCAAAAATAATTTGATAGTAGGAATCACATCCTGCCAATCATCTGTACCGGTAGTTTTGGTGAGGGTGATAAAATTGCTAGCAATAAAAACAGATTTAATAAAGGGGAAAGTAAATAACTCCTGTGCCAGGGGCGAAGGGCTTGCGCTGGTCTCATCCTGAAAGTCGATGCTTTTACCTGGATACAGTAATTTGTTGGCAACAAATTTCATTGTTTCCGGATTAGGGGTCATCTCCGTATAAATACTTATCACCGGATTACCTGTCTTTATCATAATAGTACATTTAAAAATTTCAATACAAAGGTAACAACAATGGCATAATAAAGGAATACCGGCAGTTTTTGTACCCCTTTTACAAGGTAATAATTTCCCATTTCGAAAACGGTGGTTTGGCAGATGGCTTTCTGGCCATATTGGAGGCTGCCGTTTCTTATTCCAGTATTCTCAGTTTTGCGTAATTGAGCATAATCTTTTTTTCACCATTCAGCTCAAACTGGACGGTTGCAATTGGATTGTGCGCAGCACCCTCCATTTTTAAGACTTCGCCAAATCCAAATTTTTGATGTTCCACTTTTTGTCCTGCTTGTAAATTACTGGTATCACTGGGTGTAAAGTCGGCTGATGGCGTATGCTCTTTTGTGGCTGGCCTTGTAGGAACCAAATAGGCCGGCCTAGTTTTTTCTTCTTTCTTAGCTGGAGGCGGAGAGGATTTGTAACTGCTGCCCCCAGCCCCGTTTCGGTCAAACGAGCTGCCTCCCCAGTTATTGCTATGACCTCCCTGGTTGCGGATACCTCCGCCGGCAAAGCTTTTATCAATGTAGTCCGCGGGCATTTCGTCTATAAAACGGCTGGGTTCATTTTGCTGCAACTGACCAAAACGGTAACGGGCATTGGCATAAGTTAACCATAGTTTTTTCTTGGCCCTGGTGATGGCTACATAAAACAACCTCCTTTCTTCTTCTAGCTCTTCGCGGGTATTGATACTCATCCCGCTAGGAAAAAGGGTTTCTTCTAGGCCACCTACAAAAACACAACTGAACTCCAATCCTTTGGCAGCATGTATGGTCATCAACTTAACACTATCTGCATCTTCTTTATCGTTGTCCGTATCCGTTAGTAAAGTGATTTGTTGCAAGTAGCTTCCGAGACTCTTATCGCCCACTTCGCCATCTTCTTCATTCATAGGCGTTTCTATAAACTCTTTGATTGAGTTCAGCAATTCCTGCACATTCTCATATCTTGCCAGCCCTTCGGTGGTTTTATCATTGAAAAGCTCTTTTACTATCTGCGTACTTTTACCTACAATTACCGCCAGCTCATACGCATTTTTTTTCTCTAGTTCGCTTTGAAACATTTTCACCATCACTACAAATTCGCTGATAGCTTCTAGGGTGCCGGATTTAAATCCATACATTCGGGCATTTTCAAGTACCTGCCATAAAGTGATATTATTTTCATTGGCAGAAAGCACGGCCCTATCCATACTGGTTTTACCAATTCCACGGGTAGGGTAATTGATGATTCGCTTTAAAGCCTCCTCGTCATTAGGGTTTACTACCAGCCTTAAATAGGCCACATAATCTTTTATTTCTTTGCGTTGGTAGAAAGAGAGGCCACCATAAATTCTGTAAGTGATATTCATGCGGCGCAAACTTTCTTCATAGCTGCGGCTCTGGGCATTGGTACGATATAAAATGGCAAACTCGTTATTGAAAAAATGATTACGCAGTTTTTCTTCCTGTATGGTATCAGCTACAAATTTTCCTTCTTCATTATCAGTAGCCGTGCGCACCAATTTGATTTTATCACCATCTCCCTTATCGGTCCATAGTTTTTTAGGCAACTGGTTTTTGTTGTTACCAATAATTTCATTGGCAACATTTAATATGGTTTTGGTACTTCGATAATTCTGCTCCAGCTTTACCACTTTCACATCATCGTAATCTTTTTCAAACTGAAGAATATTTTCGATGGTAGCGCCGCGAAAACTATAAATGCTCTGTGCGTCATCACCTACTACACAAATATTTTCGTGCATAGCGCCTAGCAATTTAATGATTTCGTACTGGGAGGTATTGGTATCCTGGTACTCGTCTATTAAAATGTACTTAAACTTACGTTGGTATTTAATCAGCGCATCTGGGTGGTGCTTTAGCAAGAGATACATTTTGAAAAGAAGGTCATCAAAATCCATGGCTCCGTTTTTAAAGCAGCGTTTATTATATGCGTCATAGATCTTGCCAATGAGTGGGCGGTTGGCCCTAGCATCTTCCTGTTGGGTTGCCCAATCATTGAGGTATTCTGCCGGTCCTACCAAGCTATTTTTGGCAGAGGATATTCTGTTGTAAACTGTATTGGGTTTATAATGTTTATCATCTAGCGCCATTTCCTTGATCACGGTTTTCAGCACGCTCTTGGCATCGTCGCTATCGTAGATGGTGAAGTTGTTGGGATAGCCGATTTTGTTGGCTTCACCCCTT
>CANJAW010000185.1:0-5939 GCA_947472215.1 Chitinophagaceae bacterium | reverse complement strand
TTGCAAGGGGTTTTAAGTGATACGGCCTATCAGTTTTTAGATAACATTACTACTACTCAAAAAGAAACATTGGCTGATGACGTAACTACTGCTTTTAAAAATTCAGTTATTGAACTGGAAAAACTGCAAAAGGAGGGAAAACTCGAATGGTCAAAATACAAAGCTACAAGAGTGAATCATTTAACCAAGCTGGAGGCCCTAAGTCGTTTACGACTTCCGATTGGAGGTGGAACCCACTGTATCAATGCCACTAAACCAAATCATGGACCTAGTTGGAGAATGATCGTAAGTCTTACCCCACAAACAGAAGCCTATGGTGTATATCCGGGCGGGCAAAGTGGCAATCCGGGAAGTCGATTTTACGATAATTTTATCGATCATTGGGCCTCTGGAATGTATTACCCCCTTTGGATGATGGCAAAGGGAGAGGAGAAAGATAGTAGGGTTTTGTGGAATATTTCTTTTACTAATTAACTGTTTCAAAATTAGCCAACCCTATTAATTTCCGGTTGCCAATTCATTTTTACATGTTTAAATTTATTGCTATGAAGTTTATAGTCTCTGTATTATTAATCGCCTTGCTAAGTCTAGCGATCTGTTTATATTTTCCCTGGTGGACTATAGCCATCGTTTCATTTTTAGTGTCGAGTTTAATTCCTCAAAATCCTGGCAGGTCTTTTTTAGCTGGCTTTATGGCACTTTTTTTATTGTGGGGGGCTTTAGCATGGTTTATTAGCAGCAACAATGATCACCTCTTGGCAAAAAAGGTTGCCTTGATATTAAAAATGGGAAGTCCTGTGGCATTGATTATAGCTACCGCATTGATTGGAGCAATGGTTGCAGGTTTTGCAGCGCTTGCAGGATCTTATCTACGTCGAAAATAAAAGATGTCACCTCATTTATTGGGGGACTATTCAAAATGTATTTATGCGGTCATTATTTTCCCTTCTCTTTTTTTTTATTGTTAGCAATACAATCGGTCAAAAAATTGCTGGCACTGTATTCTCTGAAAAAGGCGAATTATTACCCTACTCGTCTATTACGGTAAAGGGAGCATCTAATGGCGCTAGTGCCAATAGTAGGGCTAGGTTTACGCTCACCGTTTCTCCAGGAATTTATACCTTAGTTTGCCAGCATATTGGTTATGCAACAATGGAAAAAACGGTTACCATTACGTCTAAGGATATGGAAATATCTTTTATTTTATCTAATCAAAAACTTTTGTTGAAAGAAGTGGTTGTTAAAAACACAGATGAAGATCCTGCTTATGCCATCATTCGGGCAGCCATAAAAAAAAGGGAATTCTACAATCGTCAAGTGAGTGCATTTACCTGCGACCTGTATACTAAGGACATGATGAAACTTCGCAAGTTGCCCAAAAAAATATTTGGACGGAAACTGCCGGAGGAAAGTCGTCAGGATATGGGCCTAGATACGATGGGGCAGGGGATTGTGTATTTGTCTGAATCCATATCCTCCATAGCTAGGGTGCTGCCAGATAAGTTTAAAATGGAAGTGAAAAGCAGTAGGGTGAGTGGTAGCAGCGGATTTGGATTTACTTTTCCTACATTTCTTTCTTTTTATCAAAACAATGTAACCGTTTTTGCCGAAAAATTAAATCCACGTGGCTTTGTTTCTCCTATAGCCGATGGTGCAATTGGGTTTTATAGCTTTACATATTTAGGTAGTTTTTGGGAAAATGGACAAGAAGTTAATAGTATTCGGGTAAAGCCCCGGCGAAATTACGAGCCCCTTTTTTCGGGCATTATTAATATCACAGAGTCAGATTGGCGTATTCATAGTGTGGACTTACTGTTGACAAAGAAGTCGCAGTTGGAAATTATTGATTCGCTTCAGATCACCCAATTGTATGTACCTGTTACAAGTGATATCTGGACAGTAAAAAGTCAACTACTTTATTTTACATTGAACCAGCTAGGAGTTGATGCGGTGGCGAATTTTGTAAATGTATATTCAGGGTACAATCTTCAACCCGTTTTTCCAAAAAAATTCTTTGATAAAGTAATTATCCGGTATGATACCGGTGTGAATAAAAAAACTAAAGCCTATTGGGATTCTATTCGTCCGATGCCCTTGGAGAAAGAGGAGGTAAAGGATTATCTTGTAAAAGACAGTCTCTTTGAGGTCAGAAAAGAAGAATTGCTTAATAGAAAATCTATCGATTCCTTGAAAAAAAAACAGGGTAAATTACATTTGTCAAATGTTTTCTGGAATGGGGTCAATAGAACGCATTATGGTTTGAATGGCACGTACCGTTGGGGGATTGTACCAATTATCAAAAACCTAGAGTACAATACTGCAGAAGGGGTGGTGGTTAATTCAGCTTTTTATTTTGAAAAATACCTTTCAGGAAAAAAGCAAAAGCTTACTATCCGTCCCAATATCAGATATGGATTTTCAAATCATCATCTAAACTCCTGGCTCGACATTGTTTTACAAGCACGTGATATTGATCTTCATGAAAAGTTGAGAAGACATTCCTGGAGTTTTTCGGTGGGTAAAAGGGTCTCCCAATTTAATAAGGAAAGCACTATTAGTCCTTTACTCAACTCTATTAATACGCTATTTTTTGGAAATAATTTCATGAAGACCTATGAAAATATCTTTGCTAATGTAGGGTATAGCAAGAAATTTGAAAGTGGCTTGCAGTTAGGGGTAAATGCTTTGTACGAAGACCGGCTGCCGCTTCTCAATACCACTCGGTACACATTTTTCAAAAAGGATGCCATTTTCCTTACGCCAAATTATCCCTATGAAAAAATCAGCGCTGCTGATTTTACTCAACACCAGGCATTGATTTTGAATTTTGATATAAGCATTAAGCCTGGTCAGCAATTTATTCAGTATCCCAACAGAAAAATCCCTATCGGGTCAAAATTGCCCACCTTTAGTTTTAATTATTCAAAGGGGTTCAAAGGGATAATGGGAAGTGATGTTTCTTTCGATAAGTGGCGGTTAAGTGTTTGGGATGATAAAAATTTAAAATTGGCCGGAACTTTCCATTATAAAGTAGGTGTGGGCGGTTTCATCAGCCGAGAGGCTGTTTTTATTCCGGACTATCAGCATTTTAATGGTAACCGATCGTTGGCTGCGGGTGAATACCTGAATAGTTTTCAGTTAGCTCCTTATTACGCCAACAGTACTACGGGAACTTTTTATTGCATTGCACACCTAGAGCATCATTTCAATGGTTTGTTGACCAATAAAATTCCTTTTTTTAATCGGTTGAACTGGAATTTGGTATCAGGGGGGAATGCCTTTTTTATAAACCAGTCCAATAACTATTCGGAGCTATTTGTTGGGTTGGAAAATATACTAAAAGTATTCAGGGTTGATTTTGTTGCCGCCTATCAGAATGGCACAAGAACTATGACAGGTATTCGGATTGGAACTGGTGGGGTGCTTGGAGATGGCATCAAACGTAAGAGGTAGTTCAAAATACTTTAATTTTTGCTTCTATAAATTACTAAGGGAATCTAATCTATTATCTTTGCTTATAATTTGGTTTGCCCTGCAAGCATCCAATTCATTTATTAGCTGGCAACATCGCTGGTTGAAAAATAAATTTCCTGTCGCAACAGGATCAAAATATGACTTATGGCATTACTTCACAACCGTGTCTCCCAGGCGGAGTTAAAAAAGTTATTGTACGAGGAAAAGGAACATCGTACCACCATTTCATTTTATCAATATTTCCCCATTGAGGATCCCCTTTATTTCAGGGACAATTTGTATAAGGAGCTGGATGCACTAAAAGTGTTTGGAAGAATTTACATTGCTCATGAAGGCATAAATGCGCAGATAAGTGTACCCGATAGTAATGTGGAATCCTTTACCAATTACCTGTATTCCCTAGAGTATTTTAAGGAATTGCGATTGAATATTGCGGTTGACAATTCCATCCGTCCGCATGAGGAATCAAGCCATGGCAAATCTTTTTGGGTGTTAAAAATAAAAGTTAGGGATAAAATAGTGGCAGACGGCATCCATGATCCAGCGTTTACTATGATGAAGCGAGGGAAGTATGTAAATGCTTCGCAAATGAATGCTTTACTACAGGATGAAAATACCATTGTTATTGATATGAGAAATCATTACGAGTATGAGGTCGGGCATTTTGTAAAAGCGGTAGAAATACCGAGCGATACCTTTCGTGAACAGTTACCGATGGCGGTGGAAATGATGAAGGATGAAAAGGATAAGAATATTATTATGTATTGCACCGGTGGTATCAGATGTGAAAAAGCCAGTGCCTATATGCTACACAACGGATTTAATAATGTTTTTCATTTGGAAGGGGGAATAATTAATTATGCTAAACAGGCTAGAGAACAGGGGTTGGAAAGTAAGTTTATTGGTAAAAATTTCGTGTTCGATGATCGGCTAGGGGAGCGAATTACCGATGAGGTGATTGCTAAATGTCATCAATGCGGCATACCTGCAGATACACATACCAACTGCAATAATGATGGTTGTCATTTGTTGTTTATACAATGCACTTCCTGTGCCGAAAAAATGGATGGTTGTTGTTCTGTTGAGTGTCAATCTATTTTCAACCTTCCCATGGATGCGCAAAAAGAATTAAGGAAAGGAATCGAAAAGGGCCGAATGGTTTTTAATAAAAGTAGGCAAAGGTTACGACCAAGATTGGATGAAATCAATCAATCTTCAAAATAATCAACCGTTCTGTTGATGGAGCTTTTTGGAGCAATAAAAATTTCCACGACGTGGTATTTTAAATCATTACTTGATCAGTAATGGAAATTAATGGATCCATTTGATGCAAACCGGATTGGGGACATTGATTCGTTTATGTGTATCTGTTAGTAATCCGGTTTTTTTATCAATTTTAAAAATTACAATCTCATCACTATGCATGTTGGCCACAAGTAAAAAATTGCCTGAAGGGTCAAAGTTGAAATTCCTTGGCGTTTTTCCCATACAGGATTGTTCACCTACCACGGTGAGTTTACCCGTTAGGTTGTCAATTTTAAAAATGGTAATACTATTAGATGTTCCACGGTTGCTACAATACAGGAATTTTCCATCTGCAGAAACATGGATATCCGCACTTCCCACCAGCCCGTTAAAATTTGCGGGTAAAGCACTTATTCTTTGTATACTTTTTAGTTCTCCTGTCTTGTAGGCAAAGGCAACCACAGTACCGCTCATCTCTTCCACCAAGTAGGCGTATCGGTTAGTTGGGTGAAAGTCAAGATGCCGTGGGCCACTTCCTGGTATGGACTGTGCGAAAGCAGGTTTTGCAGGCCGCAACATGCCGTTATTTTTATCAAAATGGTAAATCATTACCCGGTCGGTGCCCAGATCAGGAGTAAATAAAAAATCATTGTTAGGAGAGAGCATGGTTGAATGAACATGGGGTCCTTCTTGTCTTTCTTTATTTGGGCCGCTGCCTGTATCTTGTAGTACTTGTTTTATGGCACCAAGTGAACCATCCTTATTGACGGCAATTAATGCGGCACTCCCACTAGTATAATTGGCTGCAAATACCCATTTTCCCGAATGATCAACGGTTACATAGCAAGGATGTTTGCCTCCCGAAAACTGTTGATTAATAAGCGTAAGTGATCCTATTTTGTTATTAAAGGAAAAGGCAGAAATACTTCCTCCTAGTCCCAATTTAGAACTGTCTGCATTTTCTGTTACAGCATATACCATCTTGTTGTTGGCAGATACCGCCAGATAGGAGGGGTTGGCTGTTTTTGCAGTACTTACAAGACTATTTTCGCCGGTAATCGTATTGAAATTGTAAACATAAATACCCTCACTTTTAGCGGAGGTGTAGGTGCCAATTAGTAAATAAGTATTGCTCTGAGAAAAAGCTAAAAAGCAGCAACTGTTTAGAACCATCGCCAAAAAAAATTTTGCTACCATAATTTGAGTTGTTTTATCGGTAA
>CANJAW010000184.1:0-6017 GCA_947472215.1 Chitinophagaceae bacterium | reverse complement strand
GAATGCTAAAATTAAAGTAAACAATACAATCTGGGCAGGCAGTATTGAATTACATATCTTATCCTCCGATTGGAACAGCCATCAACATAGTTATGATAAAAATTATAGCAATGTGATCTTGCATGTTGTTTGGCACAATGATATCAGTCTGCAAGTGTCATTTCCGGTCCTTGAATTGCAAAGCCTAGTTTCTAAAATATTGCTCCAGCAATTTGATGAGTTAATGAATGCAAAATCCTTTATTGCCTGCGAAGCAATGATTCAAAAAGTTACTCCCATTATCTGGGTTGCCTGGAAAGAAAGGTTATTGGTAGAAAGGATGCAAAGAAAAACGGCCGTTATTTTGGAATACCTCAATTGCAACAATAACCATTGGGAAGAAACTTTTTGGTGGCTCATCGCCCGTAATTTTGGTATTACCGTTAATAGTGATGCATTTGAAAAACTGGCCCGTTCTATACCCATTCAAATTTTATCAAAACATAAAAATCAACTACACCAAACAGAGGCAATTTTGTTTGGTCAGGCTGGTTTGTTAGAAGGTGATTTCAGGGAAGATTATCCGAATCTTTTACAAAAGGAGTATCGATTTTTTAAGAAAAAATACAAGTTATGCCCCAGTCCGCTGCCGCTTTATTTTTTACGAATGCGCCCTTCCAATTTTCCAACCCTTCGGCTGGCACAACTGTCAATGCTTATTCACAATAGTGTTCATTTGTTTTCTACTGTCCGGGAAACGATTTTATTAGAAGATGTAAAAAAACTATTGTCTGTTACAGCCAATGACTATTGGCATTACCATTATTTATTTGATGAGGTTTCGGTTTATCGCGAAAAAAATATTGGTAAGCAAATGATCCATTCTGTTTTAATCAATACGATTGTTCCCATTCTTTTTGCGTATGGTCATCAGCACAACGAGCCAAAGTATAAGGATCGAGCGATGCTTTGGCTCGAACAAATTACAGAAGAAAATAATAGTATCACCAAGGGGTTTACCTCGTTGGGTATTGAAAATAAAAACGCTTTTGATTCTCAGGCACTCATTCAATTAAAAAATGAGTACTGTAATCAAAAGCGCTGTTTGGAGTGTGCGGTGGGAAATAAATTACTTAGGCCAGTTACTTCATCCGCATATTGAATTGATTAAACGTATTCAATATTTAGTAGCAGGTCTGGATGAAGACTTTTCACTACCGGGCAGTTATCCCCGGTTCGCTGTAAAATGATTTTTTCCTTTTCCTCTAGAACCAGCGAGGAGGGAAATGAAACTTTAACATCAATTTTAGAAATCCTGCGGGGATCACTCTGCATGTATTTAGTAACTGAGATGGTTAAACCCTTTAGTTCAATATTGAGATCGGTAGCCTGTATTGCCATGGTGGTAGCCATGCAAGTGCCTAGGGCAGTGCAAACCAGGTCGGTGGGTGAAAAACGTTCTCCTTTTCCACGGTTATCGGAAGGGGCGTCTGTTTCCACTATTGATCCGCTTTGTAAATGTTGGGCAATGCATCTTAAATCGCCTTCATACTGAATGGTTGCTGTCATTGTGCTATTTTTGCATAAATTTACTGAAGTAAAAATTTATTATGCGTAAATTATTTTTTATTTTACTGGCCATAGTTGCCACTTTGCCCTCCTTTTCCCAAAAGTCAAAAAAGGATAAGTTGATGGAGCGAAAAAAACGCATCAATGCACTGGTAAAACAAGAGGAGGAAGGCGTGGTTGCTTACCATAAACAGACGGCATTTGGGATTAAACTGACTACTGACGGCTATGGTGGTTTTTATGAAGTAGGTAGATCTAAATCGGTTAAAAAAGCATTGTTATTTCAGTTTGAACTGACGGAAAGAAAACATTCAAAAGAGGAAAAGCAAAGCAATATCAGTATACCCTCTTCACCTTTTGTATTTGGGAAAATTAATTATTGTTATCCTTTAAAATTAGGGGTTCAGCAGCAATATTTATTGGGCAACAAGACCAATAGAAATGGAATTAGTGTTACGGGGAATTTTGGTGGAGGTATTTCCCTTGCTTTGCTAAGGCCTTATAATCTGGAAATAAATGATCTTAAAAATGGCACTAGAAAGTATATTAGATACCAATCTTCCGACAGCACCTTGTATTCAAGTACTGGGCGATCTAGTCATGTACCGGATAGTATATTGTTTACTAATAGTAGTATACTTAGCTTTTTACAGGTATCAGGTGCAGGTTTTGGAAAAGGCTTGAATCAAATGACAGTGACACCAGGGGTATATGCCAAAGCTTCTTTAAGATTTGATTATGGAAAATATAATGAGCTGCTCAATGCATTGGAAGTAGGCGTGATGGCAGAATTTTACAATAAGGCAATTCCCCAATTGGTGTATTCTAAACCAAAACAGCTTTTTATAAGTGCTTATGTATCCATCCTGTTTGGAAAGAGGAAATAATCGGAAATATTATATTGATGGATAACTGCGGTTTGTTGAACGTTTTACAAAATTGGTTGCAATTCAATTCTTACCATTAATTTTGTTGCTCAGTACCATGTATTTTAATTTGAAGCAAAAAAATAATTTCATTTAATGATAGAGTTACCAGTAATTGATGGTGTAGTAGAGCAAAAAGTCAAAAAGCCTAACTGGCTGAGGGTAAAATTACCCATTGGCGAATCGTATAAGCAAGTGCGTAATTTGGTAGATACCCATCAATTGCATACCATTTGCGAAAGTGGCAATTGTCCAAATATGGGTGAATGCTGGGGTGAAGGAACGGCTACTTTTATGATCCTTGGTAATATTTGCACCCGAAGTTGCGGTTTTTGTGCAGTGGCTACAGGGCGGCCTGAACCAGTAGATTGGGACGAGCCTCAGCGGGTAGCGGAAGCGATTCATTTAATGAAAGTGAAGCATGCAGTAGTAACATCAGTAGATAGGGACGAAATAGCGGATGGTGGAAGTATTATATGGTATAACACCATCAAAGCCATCAAATCCTTAAATCCAACCACCACGTTGGAAACCCTAATACCTGATTTCAAGGCGGAAAAAGAAAATATTCAGCGAATTATTGTTGCAGCACCAGAAGTAGTTTCGCACAATATTGAAACGGTGGAGCGACTAACCAAGCAGGTTAGGATACAGGCTAAATACTGGAGAAGCATGGAAACCCTTCGTATTTTAAAAGATGGGGGGATGCGAACTAAAAGTGGAATAATGTTGGGTTTGGGAGAATCAAAGGAGGAAGTGATAGAAACGATGCAAAATCTTCGTGACAGTAGGGTGGATGTCATTACTATCGGCCAATACCTTCAACCTAGTAAAAAGCATTTGCAAGTGCAACGTTTTGTCCATCCAGATGAGTTTAAGGAACTAAGAGATATTGGTTACAATATGGGCTTTGATTATGTGGAGAGTGGTCCGTTGGTTCGTTCTTCCTATCATAGCGAAAAGCATGTGATAGCAGGATGGGGGAGGCAAAAATGGCTGGAGGAAAAGGAGGCTTAAGTAGGCCTGGGTCACTCATGAAAATAAATGATAAGGCAATCAGGTTTTACTGATTGCCTTAATTATATTCCAGCATAAAAAAGGGAAAAGCTCGTAAGCCAGTATTCAAATTCTTCAGTTACAAATTCCAAACAAGTGCACTGGCACCTAAAATGGCGGCATCGGCTTCCTTCAATTCACTAAATAGCAATTTCACCTTGTTTTGAAAAATTGGGAGTAAATTAGCTTCCATATGTTTGCGCGTAGGGTTGAGCAAAAGGTTGCCAGCCTTGGTAAGGCCTCCAAATAAAATAATAGCTTCAGGAGAGGAAAACATTACAAAATTGGCTAGTGATTCCCCAAGGATTTGACCTGTAAATTCAAAAATCTTATTGGCGATATCGTCCCCCTGCATTGCACAATCAAATACCGTCTCACTGGTAAGTTCATTGATTCTGTAATTGCGTAGCAAGCTTTCCGATTCCGGTTGTGCTGTTAGCATTTCAATGGCGGTTTCACGAACACCGGTAGCAGAGGCGTAGGATTCTAGGCTTCCCCTCATGCCGGTTGATTTATGCATTCTTCCGCCTGGGCGAATAATGGTATGCCCTAGTTCTCCAGCAAATCCGTCATGGCCCAAAACAATCTTGCCATCTATTACAATGCCACTGCCTACACCAGTTCCTAGTGTGATGGTAATGAAGTGCTTGATATCTTTGGTACATCCATACATCATTTCTCCCACTGCAGCTGCATTGGCATCATTGGTAAGTCGGGTAGTAAGTCCGAATTTTTTTTCAATCAATTCAGCAATGGGTATAATTCCTTTCCATTTCAAATTGGGAGCGTATTCAATGGTACCTGTATAAAAATTTCCATTGGGAGCACCCATGCCGATTCCAACAAAATTGTCAATTCCGCCAACTTTGTCAATCATCGGAATTAATTTGGCATACATATCATCAATAAAATCTTCGACCACTGCGTGTTCATTGCTGGGTACCCGATCCTGTTCTAGTATCTTTCCATTTCTATCTACTATTCCAAACTTGGCAGTAGTACCACCTATGTCAATGCCAACTGCGTATTTTTTAAGCATATTTCAAACTATTGTAAACTATTAAATTATTAATGACCCGCCTTTGTACTGTTTTTGCTCAATTCGTCCAAATCTATCCCCTGACTTTTTAGATCTTTTTTAGATTTGATGGCATAATAAGCCAAATAAGCAAAACAGGCAATGCCCACTATGTAAGATACACTAATTCCCAGTAAATCATCTGCTGATAAATAGCCCTGTAGTACACTAATAAAGCCGCCACCGCAAATCATGAAAATTAAAAAGTTAGATCCTTCACTGGTATGTTTTCCCAGCCCAGAAATGGAAAGGGTAAAAATACATGGCCAAAGGGTTGAACAAAATAAGCCTACACTACAAAAGGCGTATACACTTATTTGGTAATTTGGAGAGAATATACCAATTACCAAAGCCAGGATACCTAATAAACTAAATAGTAAGAGCTGCCGAGAAGGGTCACCCTTGCTGAAATAATTAGCTACTATCAGAACTAAAATGATAACGCTATAAATATAAAAAGGTGCCAAGTCGTGCTTGGCAATGGCATTTACAAATAAGAAAACACCAAATGCTAGGTAGGGCATTAAAAATTGAATGATTTTTTTTGTACTTCCTGATAAACCAAATGCATCCACTGAAGAAGTCCATCTGCCTATCATTAAGCTTGCCCAAAACAAGGAAATATATGGAGCAGAGCCACTGGTAGGAGTTCCCAATTTTTGTTTCATAAATTCGGATAAGTTCGCTGCTGTACTTACTTCTACTCCCACGTAAACAAATATGGCAATCATTCCAAATAATAACTGGGGGTATTTAAATGGTGAGCCTCTGTCAACAAATGAAGAGGTAGCATCAGTAAGTTTTTCAGTATTATTTACCAGCTGATTGGGTACATTGGAAAAGTAAAAGATGATGGCTACTATTAAAAAGGCAGCACCCAAAATAAGGTAGGGCATTTTTACAGACTCTAGCGAACTTGCTAGCACGGTAGAAATAGAACCAAAAATAGCAAGGTTAACAATCAGTGGACCAATAGTGGTACCGAAATTATTTACTCCCCCTGCCATACTCAGTCGCTGTGATCCGGTGCTTGCACTACCCATATTAATTGCTAATGGATTGGCTGCTGTTTGCTGCAGTGAAAATCCAAGACCGATGGTAAATAAACCTGAAATAAATAAGGAAAAGGAAGATAAATTAGCTGCGGGGATAAACAATAAAGTTCCCAACGCAGAAATAATCAAACCAAGACTGATACCATTTTTGTATCCGATTTTATTCAGCAAATCTTGATTAATCATTTTGCTGATTAAAAAATAAATGATTGAACCAACAGAGTAGGCAACATAAAAGGCAAAAGATACCATTTGCGCTTGTACCTGAGAAAGATGTAGTTTTTCTTTAAAAACCGGGATCAAAATGTCATTACTGGCAGCTACAAATCCCCAGAAAAAAAAGACCGTAATAAG
>CANJAW010000183.1:0-6023 GCA_947472215.1 Chitinophagaceae bacterium | reverse complement strand
TTAATAAATTGTGAGCTATCCGTTTTCAGTAATCGATTACCCCAAATCTATATCCGTATTGTCGCCAATATTCAGTGACCTTGTTTCGCCTTTTATCCCTGTATCACTTCCTATTAATGAATCATCCAATACTACATCATATAGCTTAGAAAAAGATCCGATAATAGATTCTTTTACGATGGTATAATTCAAAATAGTATTTTCTCCTATTGATACATTGGGGCCAATGACCGAGTTCTTAATATCGCAGCCCTCTCCAATACTCACTGGAGGTATAATGATGGTGTTTTCAAAATTTTCCACCCCAGCTACTTTACCGCCAAACTTTTTAAGCAGGGTAGCATTGGATTTGAGCAAGGTCTCTTTTTTCCCACAATCAAACCAGGTCTGTACTTTCACCGACTTGAATCTGGCACCGCCCTGAATCATACATTCAATAGCATCCGTTAAATTAAGCTCACTAGTACCGATACCCGTTTTTTCCATAATGGACTTTATACAGACAAATAAAGACTGGGTCTCAATTATTTTATAAATCCCTACCAATGCCATATTACTTTTAGGGATAGCGGGCTTTTCCACCACACGGGTAATATATTCGTCTTCATCAATTTCAGCTACTCCAAAATTTCTTGGGTCATCTACCTTTTTTACAGCAAGCACAGAGTAGTCGGATTCTATTATCGCCTTTACATCATATTCAGCAATCGTATCACCCAACACAATTAGCACCTGGTCATCTCCCACAATCTCTTTGGCTAGATCAATCGCATGGCCCGTGCCGTATCTTTCATTTTGATAAACAAAATGACAGGTAAGCGCTGGGTAGTTGGCTTTTACATAATCTTGAATTTTTTCGCCCAAATAACCAACTATAAAAACAAATTCATGAATACCTGCTTCATGCAACTGGTCAATAATGATACTTAATATGGTTTTTCCGGCTAAAGGTATTAGGGCCTTTGGCTGTGTATAGGTATGTGGTCGGAGTTTGGTGCCTGCTCCTGCTACGGGGATAATCGCCTTCATATGTAAAACTTAGTCCGCCAACTGCGGCAATTTGGTTTATGTTTCGATGCTCTTATTGAATAATGAACGTGAAAGTAGTTCATTTTGTGGAAATGATGTAGGTAATAAACAGCTATTTATTCATATTCGCTCTGTTAAATAACCACACGTTTGTATATTTGCATTCATAAAAAAGATACATGCAAAGAGATACATTGGTTTTTGATATCATCAATAAGGAATTAGAACGTCAACGACATGGAATTGAGTTGATTGCCTCGGAAAATTTCACCTCTTTACAGGTAATCCAGGCTTCGGGCAGTGTAATGACAAATAAATATGCTGAGGGTTACCCTGGCAGAAGATATTACGCAGGTTGTGAATTTGTAGACCAGACAGAGCAGTTGGCAATTGACCGCCTAAAACAAATTTTTAATTGTGAATATGCCAATGTGCAGCCCCATAGCGGTGCTCAAGCCAATGCGGCAGTGGCATTAGCAGTATTGCAGCCAGGGGATAAAATACTCGGTCTCGATCTTAGCATGGGAGGGCATCTTACCCATGGCTCACCGGTCAATTATTCTGGCAAAACCTATGAAGCCCATTTCTATGGTGTGGTTAAGGAAACCGGACTAATAGATTATGATACACTCGAAGAAAAAGCAAGAACCCATAAACCAAAACTTATTTTTTGCGGAGCCTCTGCCTATAGTCGCGATTGGGACTATGCGCGAATTAGAAAAGTAGCCGACGAAGTAGGTGCTTTTGTGCAATGTGATATGGCCCATCCTGCCGGCTTAATTGCAAAAGGTTTATTAAGTTCCCCTTTTGAACATTGCCATTTTGTTACTTCCACCACCCACAAAACCTTACGTGGCCCAAGAGGTGGTATCATTTTAATGAAAAGCGATTTTGAAAACCCTTTTGGACTAAAAGATGTAAAAGGCAATACCCGTATGATGAGCAACCTAATGGACATGGCGGTTTTTCCAGGTGTACAGGGCGGTCCACTACAACATATCATTGCAGCAAAAGCCATTGCTTTCGGCGAAATACTTACTGATGAATTTTCAGTGTATGCCCAACAGGTAGTAACCAATGCACAGGCTATGGCCAAAGCATTTGTAGATAAAGGATACCAGCTAATCAGTAATGGTACCGATAACCATTTAATGCTGATAGATTTGCGCAATAAAAATATCAGTGGAAAAAAAGCGGAGCAGGCGCTGGTTCAGGCAGATATTACCCTTAACAAAAACATGGTTCCCTTTGATGACAAATCTGCCTTTGTAACCTCCGGTATCCGTGTAGGAACGGCTGCCATCACCACCCGCGGAATGAAAGAAGCGGATATGCAATTTGTAGTGAATGCTGTAGATAAAGTATTGATGAATGCAGACGATGTCACCATAATTGAAGCAGTACGTGGAGAGGTAAATGAATTCATGAAGCAGTTCGTTTTATATCCTGAGCTTTAACCAGCTAAGAAACGACCAATGGGTCACTAAAACATCCCTACATATGATACAACGCATTCAATCGGTTTGGTTACTGGTAGCATCGGTAATGGCCTTTCTTACCCTAAAAGTTTCTTTTTACAGCGGCACCTTCTTGACCGACAACCAATACCACCAGTTAAATGGTACCGACAATATTTTGTTGATGACTACCACCATCGCAGTAGGCATCGTAGCCTTGCTGGCAATTTTTTTATATAAAACAAGGAGCATCCAATTTCGCTTGTGCATCATCGGTATATTATTAGACCTGCTACTGCTTTTTTTATATTTAAAGGCCAAACAAAATTTCACCCAAGGGGAATATGCCATCACCGCTGCTTTACACCTTTTGATTCAACTATCCTTCGCTTCTGCAGCAAGGGGAATCAGAAAAGATGACAAACTAATCAAAGACAGTGATCGACTTAGATAGGTTTAGAGGATTAGAGGTTTAGAGGTTTAGGAGTTTAGAGGTTTAGGGGGTTAGATAAAAATTTTCCTGTATGGCTTTCCTTGCATTTTATCAAACCTGCTGGTGTTCCTGCATATACTAGGCTACCCCCAGCATCACCTGCTTCGGGGCCCAAATCAATCACCCAATCGGCACTTTTTATTACATCCGTATTGTGCTCAATAACCAAAATAGTATGCCCTTGTTCTATCAAGGCGTTAAAAGAAGTTAGCAACTTTTTAATATCATGAAAATGAAGCCCGGTGGTAGGTTCATCAAAAATAAACAGGATAGTGCCCTGCGACTTCCCCTTCCCTAAAAATGAAGCCAACTTTACCCGCTGCGCCTCCCCACCTGATAAAGTATTGCTTGACTGCCCTAGTTTAACGTACCCCAATCCTACATCACTTAAAGGCTGGATTTTTTTTGCCACATCCACTTCCGCTGAAAAAAACAGAATAGCCTCATCCACACTCATCTCCAATACATCATAAATATTTTTCCCTTTATAAGCCACTTCCAACACCTCCTCCTTAAATCTTTTTCCACCACAAATTTCACATGTCAAATGCACATCTGCAAGAAACTGCATTTCTACCACCTGCTCTCCCTCTCCCTTACACGCGTCGCACCTACCGGCATCTACATTAAACGAAAAGTGCTTGGGTAAAAAACCCCTTATTTTACTAAGCGACTGCTCACTATACAACTCTCTAATTTCATCATATGCTTTGATATAAGTTACCGGGTTACTTCTGGATGATTTACCGATTGGATTTTGATCAATCAGCTCAATTTGAGAAACAGATTCAATGTCGCCCTCAATGGATTGATGCATGCCCGCTTTTTCTCCACCCTCCCCTTTTAATTTTTGAAGCGCCGGATATAGAATCTGTTTTACGAGGGTGGTTTTGCCACTCCCGCTCACTCCGCTCACCACGCAAAAAACATTCAAAGGGAATTCAACTGAAATGTTTTTAAGATTATTTTGCCTTGCTCCCTTTATGGTAATACTTTTATTCCATTTACGCAGTAGCTTGGGTGCTTCAATTTTTAGCTCCCCTTTTAAATACTTTCCAGTCAAACTTTTTTCATCTGCTATCAACTCCTCGTAATTTCCAGCAGCTACCACTTCGCCACCCAGGTGACTCGCTAATGGCCCCATATCAATGATATAATCAGCCTCTCGCATCATCATCTCATCATGCTCAACCACCACCACCGTATTGCCCAAATCCCTTAACTCTTTTAATACACCAATCAATTTTACGGTATCCCGGCTATGAAGTCCAATAGATGGTTCATCTAAAATGTACAACGAATTGGTTAAGTTACTTCCAAGGCTTCTGGTAAGCTGAATACGTTGGCTTTCGCCTCCACTCAAAGAGTTCGCCAGCCGGTGTAGGGTAAGGTAGCCTAATCCGACATCCATCAATGTTTTAATACGATGATGAATTTCAATTAAAATCCTTTTGGCTACCTGCTGCTGATAAACACTCAGTTGTAATTGATCAAACCATTTTTTTAAATCCCTCACTGGCATCGTGCACAATTGTCCGATATGTTGATGGGCAATTTTAATATACAACGCTTCCTTTCTTAATCGATAGCCTTTGCAATCCGGACAAATGGTTCGGCCCCTATATCTACTCAACAAAACACGGTACTGCACCTTGTATAAATTTTGCTCTACTTCTTTAAAAAAATCATTGATCCCATTGGCATGTGCATTTCCCTCCCACAATATCCTCAGCTCCTCAACCGTGAGATCAATAATTGGTTTGTGTACAGGAAAATTAAAATGCTTTGCTGCACGTATGAATTGCTCCTTCCACTGGCCCAATTTTTCCCCCTTCCAAGGGGCAACTGCTCCTTCGTAAACGCTTAACTGTTTATTGGGTATTACCAGGTCAGCATCAACTCCCAATACCTGGCTAAAGCCCTCGCAGGTAGGACAGGCCCCAAAGGGATTGTTGAATGAAAAAAGATTGGGTACGGGTTCTTCAAAAGTAATTCCATCTAGCTCAAATTTATTACTGAATGGGATAAATCGATTTCCATTAATTTCCAACATCAATTCCCCCTCTCCTTCATAAAAAGCTGTGCCGGCAGAATCACTGATACGATGAAGGTCATCTTCATCAAAGTTCTTTACAATTAGTCGGTCTATTAATAAATACACCTCCCCCTTCCCTGTTGAAGGAATTACTTTTTTGATAAGTGAATCGGACTCCAACAAGGTTTCTATGCGCTGAATCTCCTGATTGAAATAAATACGGGAAAAACCCTTTTGAACCAAAATAGTCAACTCTTCCTTTACCTCCCTGTTGGCATGCTGCTTAAATGGTACTAATATCAATACCTTATCGCCTATTACCAGCCCCTCAATCGCCTTTATCACATCTGCCACATCATCCTTCTTTACTTCTCTTCCGCTAACAGGTGAAAGGGTGGTGCCCGCCCTTGCAAATAAAAGCCTTAGATAATCATATAGCTCTGTCATGCTCCCAACAGTACTTCTGGGTGTGCGGGTTATAACTTTTTGTTCGATGGCGATGGCCGGACACAAACCCTTGATAAAGTCCACTTCAGGTTTATTCATCCGCTGCATAAACTGGCGGGCATAGCTACTTAAGCTTTCGGCATACCTTCGCTGACCTTCAGCAAACAAGGTATCAATGGTTAGGGAGGATTTTCCAGAACCGGAAACACCTGTAACTACTACCAGCTGATTACGTGGTATCGTAACCGTAACATTTTTTAAATTATGTGTCCTTGCCCCCTGGATAAAAATACCCTCCTGTCTTACTACAGGGGGCGTTTTTTTTGGGGGAGTAATTTTCTTTGTTGCCATTATTTAGATTTACAAAAGTAATGCCTTGTAACTGCCTTCCGGCATAAATGTGAAATTCTTCTTAAAATCATTTATAAATTTACCTTAGTTAAAAATATCCACTACTTTTATTATAACAAATAGCTGAATAAAAAGTTAAACCATTTATCTAGTACCTATTTTTTGTCGATTTGCTATTAATTCAAATTTAAAAAATCTCGCCTATACATTC
>CANJAW010000182.1:0-6061 GCA_947472215.1 Chitinophagaceae bacterium | reverse complement strand
CAGGAGCAACCATATTTCAATAGATAAGTCCCCTTATGCAATTTACTGTAATAATTGCTGCAAAGCACCTTTCACTTTGTCAAAATTAAACCTGTTAAGCACTTTATCCATCATTTGAACTACCTGGTCAAGTTGTAAATTTCCGATAGACCCCTCATGGGTATGGCTGGGTGAAGCACTATAGGTAAACTTCCCTTGCTCAATATCCTGGCCAATTTGTTTATAGGCATCTCTGAATGGAACACCCTGTAAAACAAGTTTATTCACTTCCTCCACACTAAAAAGATATTGGTACTGCTGATGTAATAACAACTCTTTTTTTACCACTACATTGCTCAGCATCAAGCCGGCCATTTCAATACAAGATTGCAGATTTTGAAAAGCAGGGATGATATGTTCTTTGATCAGTTGCAAATCGCGATGATACCCTGAAGGTAGATTGGTGGTCATCAACATTATTTCGTTGGGCAATGCCTGGATTCGATTACAATGCGACCGGATGAGTTCAAATACATCGGGGTTTTTTTTGTGAGGCATTATACTGCTGCCAGTAGTCAATTCATCGGGGAAACTTATAAAGGAGAAGTTTTGATTAAGATATAAACAAGCGTCCATACTCAATCTCGAAATGGTAGCTGCTATATTTGCCAGAGCTGATGAAACAATTCTTTCCGTTTTACCCCTACCCATTTGCGCATACACGACATTGTAATTCAGATCATCAAATCCCAATAAATCAGTCGTCATTTTTCTGTTAATCGGAAAGGAAGATCCATAACCTGCTGCAGAACCTAACGGATTTTTATTAACCACTTCAAATGCAGCCTGCAGCGTTATTAAATCATCTACTAAACTTTCGGCATATGCTCCAAACCATAATCCAAAAGAAGAAGGCATTGCTAGCTGCAAATGAGTATATCCTGGAAGTAAGTCATCCTTGTACTTTTCACTTTGATTAATCAGCAAATCAAAAAAAGCCTTCGTGCTATCTACTAATTTTTCTATCTCACTTCTCAGAAATAATTTAAGGTCCACCAAAACTTGATCATTTCTACTTCTGGCACTATGAATTTTTTTTCCAACATCTCCTAACTTTTGGGTAAGCATTAATTCTACTTGTGAATGAATGTCTTCCACTCCCTCATCTAATTTGAAATCCCCCTTTTGAATTAATTGATAAATACGCTTTAATTCAACTTCCAATAAGGCCAATTCTTCTTTTGCTAGGAGCCCTACAGACTCCAGCATTTTTATATGGGCCAAAGAACCTAATACGTCAAATGGCGCCAAATAAATATCCAATTCACGGTCGTTGCCCACAGTAAATTTTTCAACTGATTTCAGTGATTGGGTATCTTTTTGCCAGAGTTTCATTTACAATAAGTTTAAGTGATGGATTGGGATGAACCTAATTATTGGCAAACCTTTCACATTTACAAAATTTGGTCAATTAATTGAATATAAGCTATAATTCCCGCTTCAATTTCTGTAAGATAAATAAATTCATCCGCGGTATGGCTTCTGGCGCTATCACCAGGTCCCATTTTTAATGTGGGAAATGGCATCAACGCCTTATCAGAAGTAGTTGGTGAACCATAATACCCCTTACCCAAGTGAATCCCCGCTTTTACCAACGGATGATCTAATGCGATGGATGTTGACTTCATACGAGTTGAACGTGGCTTGAATGAACTTTTTAGATGAAGCTTAAACACTGCAAGTATTTCGTCAAAATTATACAACTCATTTACTCTAGCATCTATCACAAATTTACACTGACCAGGAACCACATTGTGTTGTTTATTATCGGTTTCAATCACGGTAACGGTTAGTCGACATTCACCCAACAGCTCACTTACTTTTTCAAATTTAAAATTCCGTATCCAGTTTATATCCTCCAAAGCCTTATACAATGCATTTTCACCTTCATCTCTTGCTGCATGCCCTGCACTTCCTTGGGCTACACAATCTATCACCATAAGACCGCGTTCTGCCACAGCCATTTCCAATTGAGTGGGTTCGCCTACAATTCCAAAATCAATGGCACCCAGGTTAGGCAATACCAATTCAATTCCGTTAACACCGCTAATTTCCTCTTCGGCACTTGCCGCAAAAACAATATTGTAGGCCGTATTTTCTTGATTATAAAAATGTATAAAAGTAGCAATCAAAGAAACTAGACAACCGCCGGCATCATTACTTCCCAACCCAAATAGCTTTCCATCTTTTTCGAATGGAGTAAATGGATCGATAGTATACCCTTTATTTGGCAAAACGGTGTCATGGTGTGAGTTTAAAAGGATAGATGGCTTATTGATATCATAATGTTTATTTTTAGCGTACAGATTGTTTCCTACTCTCGAATAGGCAATCTGGTGCTGGTCAAAAAATGCAGCAATTATTTCTGCGGTACCCTGCTCTTCTTTAGAAAAAGAGGGTGTTGCAATCAATTGTTTTAACAACAATACCGCCGACTCGTATAAATTATTTTTCATGCTATTTTATTAAAGTCCCAATGGTATTTTGGGTGACATTTTGCAATAGGTCATTTGCATCTCCTATCAATACTTCCCTCACGCCGTTTTCAATGGCAGCAAAGGCAGTATCAATTTTTGGAAGAATGCCATCAAATAATTTTTTGTCTGCAATTAACTGCAGATATTTTTCTTTTGTTATCAAAGGAATTACAGAGTTGGCATCCTCCACATTTTCCAACACACCTTTTTTCTCAAAACAATAAATTAATCTTACTGCATATTTTTTTGACAACCCCACTGCCAATGTTGAAGCAATGGTATCTGCATTGGTATTTAATATTTGTCCATCCCCGTCATGGGTAAGTGGAGCAAATACCAATGTAAAATTGTTGGAAAGCAATAGCTCTAAATTTTGAATACCCAGATCCGCTACCTTAATATCCCCTACAAAACCGTAATCGATACCCTGCAAATCGCTTCCAACAGTCACTTCATCATTTGCCATTGGATAAACCACTGGCCGTTTGGACGCTGGGATGAGATTAGCATCTGCGCCGGTTAATCCGATAGCATTGCATTGTAATGATTGTAATTTTGCAATAATTTTTTTATTCACCAACCCTCCATACACCATCGTTACAAGGTCGATAGTTGCTGCATCGGTTACTCTTCTTCCATTGATATAATTGGATTGGATCCCCAATTGATCTCCAATCTTTGTAGCAATTTTTCCACCTCCATGCACCAATATTTTTTTGGTTTTGATAGTGGAAAATTTTTCAAGAAAGGATTGCAATGCAGCTGCATTGTCAATCACATTTCCACCAATTTTTATTACCAATAGTTGTTCCATTATTTCTTATTTAAAAGCTCACTCAACACTGCTTGAGCGGCCCAAACTCTATTACCTGCCTGCTGTGTTACAATACTGCTGCTGCTATCCAACACTTCATCACTTAGCTCTACATTTCTGCGTACCGGTAAACAATGCATCACTTTTGCATGATGGGTTAACTTTAATTTTTCTTGCGTAAGCATCCATGACCGATCATTACTATAAATTTTGCCATAATCAGTATAGGTACTCCAATTTTTAACATATACAAAATCAGCTCCCTTTAATGCATCCTCCTGGTTATGTAGGATAGTTGCCCCTTGGGTATACGCTGATGAGAGTTCATAGTCTTCGGGATGCGTAATCACAAATTCAGCTTCTCCCCATGCGTTGACCCATTCTGCAAAACTATTGGCAACACACTGTGGTAAGGGTTTTACATGCGGCGCCCAAGTTAATACCACTTTTGGCTTACGCTTTTCCGCCAATGGGAAATTATTCAAACATTCTTGAATGGTAAGGATATCTGTTAAAGACTGAAGAGGATGCAATGTTGAACTTTCCAAACTTACAATCGGCACACCAGCAAATTGCATAAAAGAATTCATCACCAATTCACTGTAATCATCTTCCCTATTTTTTAAAGAAGGAAATGTACGAATACAAAGTATATCAAAGTACTGCCCCAATATTGGTGCAGCATCCTTTACATGTTCCACAGTGGTTCCGCTCATGATAGCCCCCTCCTCAAATTCCAATGCCCACCCTTCTTTATCTACATTAAAAACAATGGCCTCCATCCCAAGATTAGCTGCAGCTAACTGGGTACTTATCCTCGTACGTAAAGAGGGATTTAAAAATAAAAGCCCTATTCTTTTATTAACGCCTAAATGCCTGTCTGCAAAAGGGTTGGCCTTATAGGCCAAGGCCTTTGATACCAACCCATTGATATCCGCAACGTCCTTTACAGAAATAAAATTCAAACTACCCTCCCCGGAGGAAGCGCCTTGAAGCAAACTTTTTAAATTAGATGAACTCATGGTAAGGAGTTAAGGGAATAATAAAATAATTTCATATTGTTTGGCTTGGCATTGCTCAAAAAACTAAAGGCCATTTAATTCTTTTTCTAAGGCTGCTAAAAAAATATCTGCTTCTACTTTTGAAATATTGAGTGCTGGCAACAACCTGATAACATTCGGTTTTGCCTCTCCTGTAAAAATTTTGTGATTGAAAAGTAAGTTTCTTTTTACCATTTTGAATTCCTCCGGAAGTTCGATACCAATCATTAACCCTTTTCCCCTTACTTCTTTGATAGCTGGTAATTTATTCAATGCTGCTATCAAATAATCCCCCATTTCCGCTGCATTATTCAGTAAGTCCTCTTCTTCCATCACTTCCAATACTGCTAAGGCTGCAGCACAAGCTAAATGGTTGCCTCCAAAAGTGGTTCCCAACATAAAATGTTTGGGTTGAATTTTTGGTGCAATAGAAATCGCCCCTATTGGAA
Source organism: Chitinophagaceae bacterium (assembly GCA_947472215.1). Classification (GTDB taxonomy): domain Bacteria; phylum Bacteroidota; class Bacteroidia; order Chitinophagales; family Chitinophagaceae; genus Ferruginibacter. The sequence continues at coordinate 1,242 of CANJAW010000182.1, read as the reverse complement.
ACCCATTGCCCATACCCTTTGCCATGGTATAAATATCTGCATTCACACCACTAAAATCGTGGGCATAAAATTTTCCACTCCTTCCATAACCACACTGCACCGAATCCGCGATAAAAACAGCATTGTATTGATCACAAAGGCTTCTTATTTTTTGTAAAAAACTATTAGTAGCCACATTGATCCCTCCCACTCCCTGAATACCTTCCACAATAACCGAGGATATGTCGTTTTCCAAAAAGGCCGATTCTAGTGACTGCTCATCATTAAAGGGAAGAAACAACACATTATCTGTTTCGTTTACGGGAGCAACAATGCTGGGATTATCGGTTACTGCAACCGCCAAAGATGTTCTTCCATGAAATCCCTTTTTAAATGCAATAATCTTTTTTCTTCCATTATAAAAAGAAGCCAGTTTCAAAGCATTCTCATTGGCTTCAGCTCCTGAATTACATAGGAATAACTGATAATCGGCTTTATCAGAAACCTTTCCCAGTTTTTCAGCTAACTGAACCTGTAATGGTATTTTAATTGAATTAGAATAAAATCCAACTTTATGCAATTGATCTTCCAAGCGCTTTACATAGTGCGGATGCGTATGGCCAATTGAAATCACAGCATGCCCTCCATAAAGGTCAAGGTATTTTTGATTAACATCATCCCAAACATAGGAGCCTTGCGCTTTTACGATAGTGATGTCATTGAGTGGATATACGTCGAATAATTTCATTGAATAATTGGTTGATTTTTTTGGACAAGTTGATAAGTGGTCGTGTTTATTTTTAATTCATGTGCTTACAATCAATCATCTTAAAAAATCAGTTCTAATAGCCTTACCATTTAACTCAGCACTTACAAACTCTTCCCCTAAAACCCTGCCGCCTTTAATTTTAATCCAGTTGTTTCTTCTAGGCCAAACATAATGTTCATATTTTGAACGGCCTGTCCGCTGGCACCTTTTAATAAATTATCGATAGCTGAATGAACAACTAAATTTTCACCTACTTTTTCAAGATGAATAACACATTTATTAGTATTTACAATCTGCTTTAAACAGATAGGATCTTTGCTTATGGTAGTAAATGGATGGGATGAAAAATAGTCAGTATATAAAGTAAACAATTGTTCCAACGACTCGTTGCTTTTTAATTGAGAACTGATAAAAATACCTCTTGTAAAATCTCCTCTCCAGGGCACAAAATTGATAGCAATATCGTTTGCTGGCTGCAGCTGATGGAGAGATTG
>CANJAW010000181.1:0-6086 GCA_947472215.1 Chitinophagaceae bacterium | reverse complement strand
CTCCAATTGATATCAATAGGGCTGATACCACTGCACTCATCTCGTTACCAGGGATTGGAAGCAAATTATCTCAGCGCATTATTAATTTTAGGGATAAGCTTGGTGGTTTTTATGCGGTGGATCAAGTAGGCGAAACTTTTGGATTGCCCGATTCAACCTTTCAAAAAATAAAGCCCCAATTAAAAATTTCGATTACGGCACTCAAAAAAATAAATATTAATACAGCGGATATCGAAGGGATGAAAAAACATCCTTATCTCCGCTATGCTATTGGCAATGCAATTGTTACCTACCGGACACAGCATGGGAATTTTTTAGCGGTGGAGGATATCAAGAAAATAATGACCATTACTGACGAGGTTTTCAATAAGTTGGCGCCTTACTTAACTATTGATTCAGATTAGTAGGCAGAAGGATTAAAAAATAATTGGCAATGGTTTTTCAATTGGCCTAGTCCATAACCCATTATTTTACATATCCTGCTGCCCATATTTTATTTTTTATCCCCTCCCAGTAAGTCATTCAATTTATTTTTTACCACATCTATCGCCTCTTCTGCCTTTTGAACTGCATTTATTGCAAATGCTTCCATTTTGTGGCTGGTGTCGCTGTGAAGCACTTCATTAATTTTATCAATAATGGGGTGGTCTTCGGATTTTGGTTCTGAAGCGAGCGGTGGTACTTCTGAAGCAGTAGGAGGTATTTCTTCAGAAGCCCCAAAAAGATTATCCACGGCCCCTACCATCATGGGAAATTTTTCTTTTACATATGTTTTTACTGTTTCTAGTGCAGTATTTGCCTGTTGGGTACTGATGCCAGCTTGCTCAGCAATTTTTGTAATTAGTTCGTGCATAATTTTATTTTAGGAGTTACGATAAATCAGGGTATGTTTATTCAGTGTCATAACGGTCTACCTTTTCAATACCGGGGAGCATCAGCAATCGGTTGCAAAGTTCATCCAGCTCTTCCTTGTCGTGTACAAATATTTTAAAATTGCCGGTAAAAAGTCCTTCTTTTGCTTCCATCGTCATGGCAGCAATATTGAATCTCAGTTCACCGCTTATCAGGTTGGTAATTTTATGAATAACTCCCACATCATCCAGCCCAATAATTTTTAATCCTGTGAGGAAGGAGATCTCTTTATTTTTGGCCCATTTGGTTTTTACCACCCGGTGCCCATAGTTCGACATCAGGCGCGCTGCATTGGGGCAATTGGTGCGGTGTATTTTCAATCCTTCGCCAGTAGTGATAAATCCAAATACATCATCACCTGGTATGGGTTTGCAGCAATTGGCCAACGTATACATAATCCGGTCACTACTTTCTCCAAAGATGATGAGCTCGGTATCTTTTTTATTGTACGACTTGGCGCTAATCTCCGTTTCATTTTTCTCTTCCGTTTCAACTTTCACCGGTTTAGGTGGAAACAGTCGGTCGCCAGAAGCAGTGAATTCTTTAATTTCTTTAAGATCAATTTTTTTAATGGCAATTTCATAGAGTAAATCCAGCGAGGAATTTACTTTGTAATAAGCAGCCAGCTCATCCAGATTGTGCTGGGTCATTACTCCACCAATTCCTTCTAATTTTTTTTGTAAAATATATTTTCCATCTTCAGCAATATTTCTTTTTTCCTCTTTAAGTGTGTCCTTTATTTTTTGTTTTGCTTTGCTGGTTACTACCAGTTTGAGCCATTCCTGATTTGGTTTTTGTTTGGCACTGGTGATAATTTCTATTTGGTCGCCACTGCGAAGTTTATGCCCAATTGGCACCAACTTGTGATTTACTTTTGCACCAATACATTTACTGCCGACGGCCGTATGCACACCAAATGCAAAGTCGAGTGCGGTAGCTCCAATTGGCAGCATTTTTACATCACCTTTTGGCGTGTAAACGTAAATCTCTTCTGCAAGAAAGGAGGTTTTAAAATCCTGTAAAAAGTCAATAGAATTGGAATCCTGGCTACCTAGGGCTTCTCTTATCTGGCTAAACCATTTGTCAAAGCGGCTTTCATCGGTAGTGCCTTCCTTGTATTTCCAGTGCGCGGCCAAACCCTTTTCTGCGATTTCATTCATGCGCTTGGTACGAATTTGCACTTCTACCCATTTGCCCTGTGGCCCCATAACGGTGGTGTGCAGCGCCTCGTATCCATTGCTCTTAGGGTTGCTAAGCCAGTCTCTCAACCTTTCGGGTGAGGGGTTGTATTCATCTGTAATGATGCTATATACTTTCCAACAATCCCCCTTTTCTCTTTCATAGGTGGAGTCTACAATTATACGGATGGCAAATAGGTCATATACTTCTTCAAAACTCACTCCCTTTTTTTTCATTTTATTCCAAATGGAATGGATGCTTTTTGGCCTGCCATGAATTTCAAATTCAAAATCGGCATTCTCCAGTTTTTCTTTTAATGGCCGTATGAAGTCATTGATATAGCGGGTACGCTCTCTTTTTGTTTCACTTAATTTTTGGGCAATAAACCGGTAGGTATCAGGTTCCAGGTACTTCATGGAAAGGTCTTCCATTTCGGTTTTGATGGCATATAGCCCCATGCGGTGAGCCAGTGGAGCGTATACATACACTGTTTCACTGCTCACCTTTAGTTGCTTCTCCCGCTTCATGCTGTCGAGGGTGCGCATATTGTGGAGGCGGTCAGCTAATTTTATTAAAATCACCCTAGGGTCATCCGTAAGGGTGAGCAATATCTTTTTAAAATTTTCTGCTTGTTGACTTGTATTGGTATCTATTACCGTACTGATTTTGGTAAGGCCATCCACAATTTTTGCAATCTCTGACCCAAATTCCCGTTCCACATCTTCAAGCGATATATCAGTATCTTCTACCGTGTCGTGCAGCAGCGCACAAATCGTACTCCTAATACCTAGTCCAATCTCCTCGACACAAATTTTAGCAACAGATAAAGGGTGTAAAATATAAGGCTCCCCACTTTTCCTGCGCATTGTCTTGTGGGCATTGACCGACATTTCAAAGGCAGTTCGCAAAAGTTCCTTATCGCCGGGTTTTAATTTCGGCTTCAGTTCTCTTAATAATCCGCGGTAGTGGCGAAGTATCTCTTTTTTCTCCTCCGCATCCGTAAGGTTATATTTTGGTATCGGCGTAGTTAGTTCCATCAATGAAACGAATTTACGAAAAGAAAAGCAAATGCCTAGGAGCCAGTTAAGTCAGCGACTTGCCTTTGCAATCGGCTGTCCATTTCTGGTGATGCCTCTCCGATGGTCTTTATTAAGAGAAATTCCCCCAATTATTTTAATCTTTTCCAGAAATTCCCTACTTTTGCACCCCAAAACCGGATGTGGCGAAATTGGCAGACGCACTAGACTTAGGATCTAGCGGAGTGATCCATGTAGGTTCGACCCCTATCATCCGGACAATTTGTAAGTTGATAAGTTGAGTGGTTGATAAGTGAGCAGCTATTTTGCTTACTTTTTACACTCCCTTATCAACTTTTTAACTTTAAAACCTATCAACCTTTCTCCATTATGGCAACAGTAGCAAGAGACAATATTGGTCTCCTCAATGACAAGATTACTATTAAAGTAAGTAAAGAAGACTATTTTCCTACGTTTGAAAAAAAATTAAAAGAGTATAGCAAGACCGTAAATATGCCTGGTTTTAGAAAAGGAATGGTTCCAGCTGGCATGATCAAAAAGATGTACGGACCTTCTATTTTTACAGATGAGGTGTTGAAAACAGTTGAAAAACAGTTGTATACTTACCTGGATACCGAAAAACCCGACATTTTTGCCCAGCCCCTGGCTTTGGATGCAGATATACGTAGTATGGATGTAAATAACCCTACTGATTATGAATTTGGGTTCGAAATAGGTTTGAAGCCTGCTTTTCAAATTGCACCACTTGATAAGGCCAAAATTACCCTCCACAAAGTGAAGGTAACCGACGAGATGGTAGAAGAAGAGGTTGGTCGCATGCAAGTTAAAGGTGGAAAAATGAATGAGCCTGAAACCGTTGATAATGAGGAAAATGTGTTGAATGTTCTTTTTACGGAATCTGATAAGGAAGGCACAATCACTCCCGATGGTATCAGTAAAGAAAGTTCCGTTATCTTAAAATATTTCACTTCTGCCACCCAAAAACAGCTAAAAGGCAAAAAGAAAGACGACACTTTAGTAATCCAGTTATCTAAGGCCTTAGAGGCTGACAAACTAGAGGCAATATTGCAGGATTTAGGATATGAAAAGGATGACAAAACTGCTGCAAAAAAATTCTTTCAGCTCACCATCGTTAAAATTGCCTTGGTTGAAAAAAGGGAATTGAACGAGGAATTCTTTAATGAAGTATTTCCAGGTGCAGCGGTGGCAACGGAAGATGAATTCAGAAAAAAATTAAAGGAAGAAATAGAACAATATTGGGAAGGTCAAAGTCGCAATCAACTTCACGACCAACTGTACCATCTGTTGTTGGATGATACAAAAATTGAATTTCCCGCTGAGTTTTTAAAGCGTTGGTTACAAACTGGCAGTGAAGAGCGTAAAACTGCCCAACAGGCAGAAGATGAATACCCAACATTCAGCAGCCAGTTAAAATGGACCCTGATTAGTGATAAATTAATCAAGGAGAACAATTTGCAGGTAACACCAGAAGAGTTGAAAGCATCGATGAAAACTGAAGTAATGCGTTATTTCGGAACGATGAGCCTTGGAGACGATACTAGCTGGTTGGATAGCTATGTAGAGCAAATGATGAAAGACGAGAAGCAGGTAGATGCGAGCTATCGTCGGATGATAACGGACAAATTATTCAGCTACGCCGAAAGTCAGGTTAAACCAAAAGAAAAATTGGTTACTGCCGATGAGTTGACTGGTATGCAGCACCACCATTAATCAATGAAATTCACTTTTACCCAAAGTGATGGAACATACATCTTTCGCCGAAGCTTACTGCTTCGGCTTTTTTTGTCCCGCGGATGATGGGGATTGGCTTCAGGAAACTCTGTTTTTTAATTACAGAAATAAGGGAATTAAAAAACTGTCCCACAAATCAGACCATCGGTACTGTCATTCGACAGGGATTACGACTTTTTGTCGCCCTTTTTTTTATAGCATAATATTTGGGTTCTCCAATCAACTATATTTGTTATTCTAAATAATATATCAGATGAACTTTGGAAAAGAATTTGAAAAATATGCTGTAAAGCACCGCGGTATCAGTAGTAATACATTGGATAGTTATATTAAACATAACGTTACCAATCTTACGCCTAATATTATCGAGGAAAGGCCTATGAATGTTGCTGTAATGGATGTTTATAGCCGATTGATGATGGATCGCATCATTTTTATGGGTTATCCTGTCACAGACGAAGTGGCCAATATTATCACTGCACAATTTTTATTTCTGGAAAGTACCGACCGAACCAAGGATATCCAGATGTACATCAATTCTCCAGGTGGCAATGTGTATGCAGGATTGGGCATGTATGACACCATGCAGTTTGTAACACCCGATATCGCAACTATCTGTACAGGTATTGCAGCAAGTATGGCAGCAGTATTGATGTGTGCCGGTTCTCCAGGCAAAAGGACAGCTTTAAAGCATAGCCGCATCATGCTTCACCAGCCAAGTGCCGGTGCCGGGGGCCAAGCCAGCGATATTGAAATCACGGTGAATGAAGTAAAAAAAATCAAAAAGGAACTTTACGAGGTAATCTCCAATCATACTGGACAGCCATTCGATAAAGTAGCAGTCGATTGTAGCAGGGATTATTGGATGACCTCTACCGAGGCAAAAGAGTATGGCATTGTTGACGAAGTGTTGACTACTAACCCAAGGAAGGCCAAAAAAGAGTAATGGTCTTTCGATAACAATATTTAATCACTTTGTTACGCTAAGCAGTATTTGCAGTAAATTAACAATCACTTACATCTCCCATTGGGGTTTGAGTTAAAAAAATAAGTTATGAATCTTTATAGCAACAATCGCATTCGCTTCGAAGACGAAGAAGAAACACCGAAAGAATTGCCAGACAATCCCATGGAAAAAATGGTGAGCGGATGGCAGTTCGACAAAAAATTTATTGAGCAACGTAAAATATTTTTATGGGGCGTAGT
>CANJAW010000180.1:0-6091 GCA_947472215.1 Chitinophagaceae bacterium | reverse complement strand
TGAAACATAGGCTCCGCTATGGAGACGTCGCTAGAAATGAGCGAACTTGCGCAACGAAACTTTGCATATTCACCATTCACCATTCACTATTTCAACCGCCGTAAGGGTTTTCACTAGTGCAGAGAGGATTCACCATTGCCCATTCACCATTCACTATTTCACCATTTCAACCGCCGTCAGGGTTTGCAATATTGCAGAGAGTATTCACCATTGCCCATTCACCATTCACTATTTCACCATTTCAACCGCCGTCAGGGTTTGCAACCGCTGACGGGGTTCTTAGCAGCCAATCTGCATTACATAATCATTCATAAAAAAGCCATTGCCGATGGGGATATCCTCTTCGGCAATGATTGCAAACCCAAGTTTTTGGTAAAAGCCAATGGCCTTATTTTGGCGGTTCACATTTAGTTCCAAATAGGTTGCTCCTTTGTTGGAAATATCCTTGAGTATAAATTGGAGTATTGATTTTCCGATGCCCTTGCCTTGTTGGTTGGGATCGATATAGATTTTATGGAGCTTGCCAATTGATTCAGTGGTGGATTGTGTAATACTATAGGATGCAAAGCCTGCAGAATTAGTATCAACAACTGCTATTACAAATTGATGGTCTTTTTGCTGCATTTGATTTTGTAAAGCTGCCGTACTATACATTTGTTCCAGCATAAATTCCTTTTGTTCGTTGGATATAATTTCTTTGTAAGCTACCGCCCAGGTGATTTTTGCTAGTGATTGAATAATGGGAATTGATTCGATACCAACTTTTTTAATTTCCATCGAAAGCGATTTTACAGGATAGTAATTTTGATTTCGGGTGCAAAAAGCCGAATACCTTTATCGTTACTAACAATGATATCGAAGAAATACAATTCCTCCCCTGTATGTAAGCCTTCTGTAATGTTTTTTTGCCATACCAATGGGAGTGGGGTGCTTTTAAATCGATCTGAAACAAGGTCGCTTTGCGGAGAAACTTTACCAGTTACTTCATCTTCGGTTACCCCTTTGCGTTTATAAGCAAATTGATAGGAAGAGAGTAAATAGCTACTATTTTTATCGTCGGTAATCTTTAGCGGAAGTACAATTAATTTACTGGCTTCATCGGCAGATAAATTAATTGCACTTCCGCTGGCTGATCCCAAATAAGTTTTCACAATGGGTTGTTTGACAGCAACTGGAGGTGGAGTAATTAGCTGCCCTTTTTTTTGTGCCATTACAGTACTGGAACTAAAAATGGAAATTAACCATACCCAAAAAAGAAGGGAAAATTTTCTTTGCATTTGAATATATTTTTACGGTACCAAATTAAAATATCTGCCAATCTTTAAATCTACAACAATTCATCCATATTTTTATCCGTAGTTGTTTTGCTTCTCTAGCTAAGTCCCGCTAAACTTTCTTCGATGGTTCGTATTCTATCTTCTGTATCAGCCTGTTTTTTTCTTTCTAGGTCAATTACTTCTGGCCTTGCATTATTTACAAATCGTTCGTTGCTTAATTTCTTTTGTACACTCAATAAAAAACCTTGCTGGTGTTGTAGGTCTTTTAGTAAATCATCTTTCAATGTAGTACTATCGAGTTGTTTTTCAGATTCAATATAAAACTTGTCTTTTTCAACGGCTACCACGATGGTATTGGCTACGGAATCATCGGTAAAGTGAATGCCCGAAGCGTTTACTTGCTTACTTAAAATATTTTCAATTCCCTTGTAAGCTGCTGCTGATAGGGTTTGTATATGCAATTCAATGGTTTCTTTCGGCTTAAATTGGTTTTTATTTCGTGCATCCCTAAGTGAAGAAATTACGTTTTTCAACAAGCTGCCTTTTTCTAGTATTTCATTCATCGGTGGTTGAAAAGCACCTGCCTGTGTGATACAAAGGTCTGTGGATTGTGTTTTCAATAAGTGATAAATTTCTTCTGTAATGAAGGGCATAAAGGGATGTAGTAACTTCATCAGCTCTTCAAAAAACGCAACGGTTTGTTGGTATACTGCTGCTTCTACAGGTTGTTCAAAACCCGGCTTCACCCATTCGAGGTACCAGCTGCAAAAATCATCCCAAATAAGTGAGTAAATAGTTTTCAATGCCTCACTCAATCGGAACTGTTGCAGCAAAACTTCAACTTCCGATTTAACCTGCCGCATCCTATTATCGAACCATTCTATAGCGAAGGACTGGGTAGTGGCTGCGGAGTTGGGAGCAATCCTTGCTTCCCACATCTTCACCAACTTTAGGGCATTCCATAATTTGTTATTAAAATTCCTGCCTTGTTCCAGCGCAGTTTCATCAAACATCAAGTCGTTGCCAGCGGGAGAGGAAACCATGATTCCAAACCTAACGGCATCGGCGCCATATTGGTCAATCAGTGCCAACAAGTCGGGTGAGTTACCCAATTGCTTACTCATTTTTCTACCCAGTTTGTCTCTCACCATACCTGTGAAATAAACATCTTTGAAAGGGGGCTTATTCTCAAATTCGTAGCCAGCCATAATCATTCTGGCTACCCAAAAGAAAATAATATCCTGTCCTGTTACCAGGGTAGTGGAAGGATAATAATAGGCAGCCTCCGGGTTGTCTGGGTGGCTGATGCCTTTGAAAACTTCCATAGGCCATAGCCAGGAAGAAAACCAGGTGTCTAACACATCTTCATCCTGGGTAAGTGTCAGTTTGATTGTTTCGGGCTGTAGCTGGTGCAATTGTTCTAGGCTTTCTGCAACATATACATTGCCCTGCTGGTCGTACCAAGCGGGTATGCGCTGGCCCCACCATAGCTGCCGGCTGATGCACCAATCTTTAATATTACTGAGCCAATGGTGATAGGTATTTTTTGCTTTAGCAGGGTGAAACTCAATGGTGTCATCCATTACAGCAGAAAGGGCCTGCGGATTTTTTTTCAAAAATTGATCCATGCCAATGAACCATTGTAGTGATAAGCGATGTTCAATAACAGCACCAGTTCGTTCACTAGTTCCAACCTGCCCTTTGTAGGCTTCTATTTTTTCAATCAGGCCTAGCTGAGAGATGTCTTCTACTATTTTTTTTCTCAGGGCAAAACGGTCAACGCCAGTGTAGGACAAGATTAGATCAGAAGGATTTTCCAGCAGTAGATCTTCGGCGGTGAATTTACCTTCTATGTCTAGGGTATTGATCACTTTGAGTTGATGTTTTAATCCAAGTAGGTGATCATTTTTATCATGTGCTGGGGTTACTTTTAGCGCACCGGTTCCAAAATCAGCGGTTACATATTCATCTGCAATGATGGGGATTTTGCGGTTTATTAGTGGAACGATTACCTCTTTTCCGACAAGATCTTTATACCGTTCATCGGTGGGGTTTACGCAAATGGCGATATCGCCCAAAATGGTTTCAGGTCGGGTAGTGGCCACCGTTATCCCTTTTCCTGTATGGTCATTCGCCAATTGATAAACAACATAAAATAATTTTGAATCTACTTCCTTAAAAATCACCTCTTCATCACTCAGGGCAGTTTGACTTTGGGGATCCCAGTTCACCATTCTTTTTCCGCGGTAAATAAGTCCTTTGCTATGCAGATCTACAAATACCTTCAATACACTTTTATAATAATCCGCATCCATGGTGAAGGAAGTGCGGTTCCAGTCGAGGCTACAGCCTAGTTTTTTTAATTGTTGTAAAATAATACCCCCATATTTTTCTTTCCATTCCCAGGCATACGATAAAAATTCATCCCTTGTCAAGGATGACTTGGTAATCCCTCTTTCCCTGAGCATACCTACCACTTTTGCCTCTGTAGCAATGGAGGCATGGTCGGTACCGGGCACCCAACAGGCATTCTTTCCGTGCATCCTTGCATGGCGGATCAAAATATCCTGAATGGTGTTGTTGAGGCAATGCCCCATATGTAACACACCCGTTACATTTGGTGGTGGTATTACGATGGTATAGGGTTCCCGTTCATCGGGAACACTATTGAAATAACCTTTGGCGAGCCAATGCTCGTACCAATTGGTTTCTACTTCGTTGGGTAGGTAATTTTTTGACAATTCCATTATTGAATAATTATTCCAATTTTAAATTACTGCAAATGTACGAATTGACGTTTCATTTATTACATCAACCTCTATAGGTAGCCACAAACAGGGAAATCAGTTATCGGTTACCCTTTAAAGCGCTTTCATGGGTTTGCAATGACTGATTTTCGTTCAGTAAAATAAAAAGGGTTCAATTATGGATTTGTATGGTAATGAGCAATAAAATGAAAGTATATTTGTTATATAATCTACTCTTTTGCAAATCGTTCAACAAAATTTACGGCTTCAAAAAATAATAACCGGCATAGGGATATTACTTTTTGTGATGAAGGTACTGGCTTGGTATCTGACCGGTTCTATCGCCATCTTGACTGATGCGCTGGAAAGTACTGTGAATGTGATTGCAGGTTTAATCGGTGTATATAGCTTGTATGTAAGTGCCAAACCCAAGGACCAGGATCATCCGTATGGCCATGGAAAGGCGGAGTTTCTGTCTGCAGCGGTTGAAGGAACCCTGGTTACCCTTGCTGGTTTTATTATAATTTATGAGGCACTTAATAATTTAATTCATCCACATGTTGTTCAAAAATTGGATTACGGAATATTGCTGGTGGCTATCACTGGGGTAATCAATTATGTAGCAGGGTATATTTGTATTTCAACTGGTACAAAAAATAATTCACTTGCTTTGATTGCCAGTGGAAAACATTTACAAACAGATACCTACTCAACCATTGGAATCATTGCGGGTTTGATTCTATTGTATTTTTTAAAATTATGGTGGATTGATAGTGCGGTGGCGATACTTTTTGCCTTTATCATTATGTTTACTGGCTATAAAATCATCCGCAGTTCAGTATCGGGTATTATGGATGAAGCAGATGCTACCTTAATTAATAAGATGGTAGTGATGCTCAATGTTCATCGAAAGGAGAACTGGATAGACTTGCACAACCTTCGAATTATTAAATATGGTGGCACCCTTCATATCGACTGCCATCTTACGATTCCCTGGTACCTCAATATCAATGAGGCCAATTGCGAGATTGATGCATTGTCGGAGATTGTAAAAAAAGAGTTGGGAGAATCGATGGAATTATTTGTGCATTCCGATGGTTGTAATGATTTTAGTTGCAGACTCTGCAGTAAACAAATTTGCAGTGTTCGGCAGCATCTATTTGAAAAAAAGATCGACTGGACGATGGAAAATATTTCAACGGATAATAAGCACCAGTTGTGAAAGCCTATTTTATTAACTAAGGTTACTCAATGGCCCCCAAATAGTTTTGCTACTCCAAATGCAGCAGCGGCCGCCATTGCGCCTATCAGGGTAACTTGCAAAGCCCCCAGCCATGGATGAATGCCGGTTATTTTACTTTTAAAGTATCCGAAAATAAAAAGGCATGCCAGTGTAGCAATGACGGAAATCTCCAATGCTTCAGTAGGACTTTCAATGAAAAAATAGGGACTTAGCGGAATGATACCGCCTACAATATAGGATAATCCGATATTTAGTGCACTTTTGGTAGCTCTTTTTGGATCTGGTCTTTCTAGTCCCAATTCATACTTCATCATAAAATCTACCCAGCGATCCTTGTCTTTGGATATTTCTTCAGTGGCTTCTTCTTGTAATCTTTCACTTAATCCGATATTGGCAAAAAACTCCTTGGTTTCTTTTATCTCTACCTCACGAAGGTTTTCTACTTCTTCATATTCACGTTGAATCTCGCTTTTGTAATGATCTTCTTCTGTCTTCCCCGAAAGGTATCCGCCTAGTCCCATCGCAATGCTACCCGCACAGATTTCTGCAATGCCTGCAATTACAATGATGCGGCTATCATGAACGGCACCGCTCAAACCAGCAGCCAGTGCAAAGGGAACGGTAAGGCCATCACTCATACCAATAACGATATCTCTTAAAAAATCGGTACTTTCTAAATGCGCTTCTACGTGTGGGTGATGTAAATGGGTATCCATATAATTGATTGTTGCCCCGAAGGTAATATTATCTGCTTTAATTATTCGTCATTAATCTAGGGAAGCGGGATATATTTAAAGGGTCGCTAAACTTTTTCCAATAATCGC